>JAJZXP010000170.1 GCA_021806345.1 Thermoplasmata archaeon
ATACAAATAATCTTGCTTAGTGTGTTAAAAATATTAAATTTTAGAAAACCTCTTTTTTCTTTCTTTTGAGTCGAAGCCAGTCAGGTCTAAAAGAAGGTTATTAAATTGCTTTATTGCTTTTAATGGCTCAGGATATTTCTCATCAGTTTTTGTCTCTAATTGCAAGTTTTTTTGACCACAAAGAACCTCAACTTTCGCAAGTCCAGGTATGGAAAATTCCAGTATTTGATCCTTTACAATTATATCATTTGAATATTTTTGAACCTTCTCTTTTATGTCTTCAAGATTTGTGCTTAATCCTTTTTTCATTGGGTATTCTCTCATTTTTACTTACCTCTCTCCTTCTTTCTCTGCAGGTGTCTGGAATAATTCCTGGCATATATGACTTCCATGTACTGTGCATCATGTTCCAGTAAAGGAGAGCATGAAATCAGAGTCAGGTCATCCTGGTAATCCATCAGGACCTCGGACATTATTTCAAACTTGAGGTCTCCGTGTTTTATTGCGGTAAGTTTGGTTTCTGTCTTTCCGGAATATTCAACACCTGCAAATTCTGCATATAGGTCTCCTTTGGAGTATGACTTGAACTTATTCAGAACTTCATTGAAATCCTTTGTCTGTATCAGTTTGCCATTATTTCTTGCGTGGTAGTGGGGAACGTTAAGTATGGGTTCAACCGAAGGAACCTTTTTTGATATTGAAAATAGTTCTTCTGGAGTCCCAAATATTTCTGGCTTACCGGATGTTTCCACACCTATGTACGGAAATCCCTTTTCGGTTGGCATTTCATGTCCGACATTTCCGTAAATTTCAATGGCTTTTTTTAAGCTTCCTTTCTTGTTTGCTCCGTAAAATCCGGTGTGGGTTACCACACGTTTGGCTCCCATGGCTCTGCCTATTATCATTGACCATCTGAGATGGTTGATTGATCTTTCTGATATGTCCTCATCGTTTGACAGCCTCTCTGTGGCAAGCATATCCATATAGTATGGACTGTGAAGGGACAAAAGAACATCCAGTTCTTTGGCCAGGTCACCTCCCAGTTTTAACTCGTCATAATTCCTTGCCATATTCCAGAACAGCTCCTGGACTATATCCTCTTCTTGAATTACTGAACCAGTTCCTATGCTTGAATAGATACCATCATCATTCGGCCTTAATACATCAATAATTATGGAGTTTTCATTATCCTTTGGTAACATTCCAGCATAGTCCGTCCCTTGATTTTCCTGCACATTCACCCTCAGAAGTTGAACCTCGAGAGCCTTCAAACCCAACTTGTAAACCTCCTCAACTGAATCGATAAAAGACCTTCCCTTACTTGTTAGAGGTATACCAGCTATACCGTATCGGATCATAATCCCCCATATATTGACATCAACGATTTATTAGTTTTTGTTTTTCTGCATTTATCATACTATATTTTCTCTTATGTTTTAGGAAGGTAACGATCGAGACATATTTTTATTTAAGGAGTTAAATTTCCTAAAAGACGGGATTCACAATGAATCTGATATTATTTTAGCGATATTGATCCACAATGTTTCGGATTTCATATTTTTCACTTAGGATTAGAATAAATTAAATACGAACATGCAATTAATTCTTGATGGATGTAGAAAATGAAAGACTTGACAAACCAATTATTCTACACGTATCAAAAAGAGGTGCATTAATTGAATGTAGATCCAAATATCACGAAATATCTCATAAAAGCCAAAATAACTGCGGATGGGGTGGTTGAAAAACCAGATGTGGTTGGAGCCATATTTGGTCAGACGGAAGGATTGCTTGGAGAAGAGCTAGATCTGAGAGATCTCCAGAAAAGCGGAAAAATAGGCAGAATTGAGGTAGAAATCGACAGCAAAAAGGGAAAGACAGAGGGCTTTGCTTTAATTCCTTCAGGTCTCGATCAGGTTGAAAGTTCCATACTGGCAGCTTCTCTTGAAACCATAGACCGGATAGGTCCCTGCAAATCCAAAGTGGAAGTTGAATACGTAGAGGACGTGAGACAGGAAAGGAGAAAGAAGATTGTAGAGAGAGCTGAACAACTGTACAAAAAAATGACAGAAAGCGGTAAAACCGTAAGCGAGAGTATAATTTCAGCAGTAAGGGAAGAAGTAGAGAGGGGAGAAATTATATCGTTTGGAGAGGAAAAACTCCCTGCAGGACCTGCTCTGAAAGATTCTGATGCAATGATTGTAGTGGAAGGAAGAAACGATATTTTGAACCTTCTGAAATACGGAATTAAAAACACCATAGCGGTTCAGGGGACAAACATTCCAAAGACCGTTCAGAAACTATCCTCGGAGAAGACTGTCACTGTTTTCTTGGATGGAGATAGGGGTGGAGATCTCATACTGAAGGAAATGCTTCAGGTTGCTGAAGTAGATTTTGTTGCAAGAGCCCCACCAGGAACTGAAGTTGAGGAATTGAGCTATAAGCAAATTGTAAAGGCCCTGAGGTATAAAACACCCACAGAACAGTATCTATCCATGAGGGGGATGACTGACGAACTGAAAAACCTCGCAGAAAAGAATGAAAAGGAGACTACTGTGGAAAAGAAACCCCACGAGAGCAATAAACACGAAGAAAAGGTTCAGGATCACAGACACGAAGAAAGAGAAAAACCTCAAAAAAGGGATCATGAACGTCACCAGGAAAGCACCAAGAAGGAAGTTGAGGAACACGAGGTCACTCTGGTAAAAGAATCAAAGGATGAGGAAAGGCTCAAAGAGGCAAAACGGGAAAATCCCCAAAAATTTTCGGTATTCAATCCAGATAGCGTGAGGAAGAGGGTCACGGAACTTCAGAGTGCCAAGGAAACTTTGATTCTTGACGAGAAAGGTGAAACTGGCCCATCATTCCCAGTGGCAGATGCCCCTGACAAAATACCTGATATTGAGAGTGTCAGTTACGTAATAACTGGTGGGATCATCTCTCAAAGACTTGTAGATGTTTGCTTCAAAAAGGGTGTTAAGGCGATTTATGGAGTGAAGAGGGGAAACATTACAAAAAAACCCGAAGGTTTAAGGATAGTCCCTCTGGAAGAGGCGTAGAATATTGAAATTAAGTGAGATTAAATCCACTAAGGATGTAAAGATACCTTCAAACGCACTTGACAGGGTTATTGGTCAGGACGATGCGGTAAGAATAGCGAGGGTTGCAGCCAAGCAGAGGAGAAATCTTTTGCTTGTTGGACCGCCGGGAATTGGAAAATCCATGATTGCCCAGGCCATGTCTCTCTTGATCAGCAAACCTGAGGAAGAAGTAAGGGTTATTCATAATCTGATGTATCCTGAAAGACCTTTTATTGAAGTAAAATCAAGAACCCAGGTAGAGGCTGAGAACAGTGAGATGTCCATGGCAGATGGTGTTGTTATATCACCGGAAGAAGCCCCAATTGAGATATCAACCAAGCTTGGATATAGATGCCCCAACTGCAGTTATGTTTCCAATTACACCGAAACCACATGCCCAAGGTGCGGAGAGGCAAAAATAAAAGCAAACACTCAGGGACCATTCGGCGATATGTTCAATGTGCTTGGTGCTGCACTTGGAGTTCAGAACAATATGGAAAAGGTATCGTCCACGAGGAGAGTGGGGGATAAGGAAGAAGTGATTGTTTTTGAAAGATTTGGCGACAGGATAAAAATTCTTGATCAGAGAGCCCTGGAAAGAAGAAAAAAGATGGAAAAGAAAAACCCGAGCAAGGTCATTGTCCCAATAAACAGAAATACATTTGTAATGGCAACAGGAGCAAGCGAGACTGAACTACTTGGAGATGTTAGACACGATCCTTATGGTGGGCACCCACAGCTTGGTACTAGCCCATATGAGAGAGTTATCGCAGGATCAATTCACGAAGCACACGAAGGGGTGCTTTTCATAGATGAAATTACACACCTGGGAGAGCTGCAGAGGTCTATTCTTACTGCTATGCAGGAAAGAAAGTTTCCCATCACAGGAAGAAACCCACAAAGCGCCGGGGCAAGTGTCAGAGTTGATTCAGTGCCCACAGATTTTATATTGGTTGGTGCCTGCAATATCCAGGATTTACCCAGAATATTAAGTCCATTGAGATCGAGGATAGCAGGTAATGGGTATGAGGTCTTGATGGAGGTCTCCATTCCGTACAATGAAGCAAACATTATCAAATATTTCCAGTTCATAGTTCAAGAGATAATCAGCGACGGAAAGATTCCTCACATGAAAAAGGATGCTGCAATGCTCATTGTTGAAGAGGGCAAGAGAAGGGCAAATATCATAGACCACAGGGAAGAGGCTCTAACACTGAGATTAAGAGAGCTTGGTGGACTGGTAAGGGCTGCTGGAGATATTGCTGTGTCGAAAAATAAAAAATATATTGAGAAAATAGATGTGATTGACGCACTGAAGATTTACATGCCCGTGGAAGAAAAGATAAACAAGATTTATGGAAGCATGGGTAACGCAATATCAAGTGAAACCACTGCAAGCCAGAAGATGTCCGGATACTATGGCGGATTCCATAACTACTATGCTGACCCGTCCTACCAATAATTTAGTTTTTACTAATTAAATTTATTTATATGTGCAAAAATCGCAAATTTAAGAATAGGTTAATAAATTAGATTTAATCTACATGTGGTGTTATTATGCCGATAGCTTTGGGAGAGAAAGCTCCTGATTTCGTAGTAAATACAAGTAAAGGTCCGATATCGATGTCCTCATACAAAGGCAGGTGGGTGTTACTTTTTTCACATCCCGCAGATTTTACTCCGGTTTGCACAACGGAGTTCATGGCCTTTTCTGAGAGGTATGATGATTTCCAAAAGCTTGGAGTGGATTTGATTGGACTCAGCATTGACAGCGTTTACAGTCATATTGCATGGACCAGGGATATTAAGGAAAAATACAATGTTGAAGTGCCCTTTCCAATAATTGCGGATATCAACAAAGAAGTAGCGAACCTTTTTAATGTGATTAATCCAGATGATGGACTGACAGTGAGAGGAGTGTTTATAATAGACCCAAACCAGAAGGTCAGGTGGATGGCTTATTATCCTGCCGAAGCGGGAAGAAATGTCAATGAAATCCTTAGAGTGATCAAAGCACTGAAGTTCAACTGGGAAAGAAAGCTTGCGACCCCTGCAAACTGGCAGGAAGGCGATGCAGGAGTTATGGGTGCACCCCTTACTCTTGAGGAAAGCTATAAGAGAGAGAAAGATGGCGCCGAGAGATGGTATCTTAAAAGAGTTAAATGACCGACTGCGCAATGTATAATGTTACGATGGAGGGATCTCATCCCTCTACCATATGCATTGAGATTTCTAAACTCCCGAATTCCTTGAAGTCCCTTACGGACATGATTGGATCTGAATATATGGACGAGATGATGTCAGAATTTATTAAGGAGTTTGCAAGAACTGACGAGATAATGCCTGAAGACAGGACTCTGGGATTTGTGGTCTTCAATGGCCCAAAAAAACAGGTTTCCATAGCATTCAGCAGAATTAGTGATTCCCTGAAAAAGGAATTAAGAGAATCCGGAAAGAAAATAGAATCAGTCGGATTTAAGGTAGAATACGATTTTGACTGAACATATTTTTAATTTTGAAAATAATAGCAATTGAATTATTATATTTTCAATGGTTTATATAGTCTGTATAGGAAA
>JAJZXP010000026.1 GCA_021806345.1 Thermoplasmata archaeon
AACTTGCCAGAACTCTACACCTTGGAGAATTATCAGAGGTATACCTTCCCTCAGCAGAGATTGATGATCTGAGATCAATGACAAGATATAGGAAATCCACAGGAGAGGAGATCACCATGCTAAAGAATAGAATACATGCAACTCTCACAAGGCATGGCATATCCATACCGGCAGCAGATATATTTGGGAAAAGAGGCCTCAGGATTTTACAGGGTGTTTGACTATACTCTAATTTTCAATGGAGACAAATCGCTGAAATACTTCTACAAACTGAATAGAATTTCTGAGATTGTTAACCAGCTCCCTGACAATTCATCAGTTATTCAAGTGATTGAAGAGATTCTTGGGCTGAACCTTTTTTAATGTAGCTAAAGATGACATACACATAAACAATTAGGAATATGATAATTGCGGGCAATATGCCTATGCTTATTTCTGGGCCATAGACAAGAAGAAATGTAATTCCACAAGATATTAGGAACGTTAGAAATGCAATAGTATCAATGTTGTTAGAAAATTTACCCATTTGTTCATACACTTCATCCATATCATATCCTGCTTTCTCCAATGGCAGCATTATTTTAGAAATGGTTTCAGTAACAATCGAGAAAACAATAAATACTTCAAGAAATATGAATAGAAACGCAAATAAGAGAATATTCTGGTATTTTAAAGAAATAAAGTAAGGTAATGGAGAGTAGATAAAACCAGATGACAGAACCAATGCTATTATTGGTGGAATCGGAATTATAAACTTTGTAATTGAAAACAAATCAGGCTCCTTAGCATTATTTTTTGATTTAACCTCGAGAATTGAGATCAGTGAAAGAATTGCTGTTAAGATAAAAAGAATGGTTCCTATGCCGGAATATGAAAATAAGTAGAATGCTGCCAGGAAAGTTCCTATAAAAAACAAAGAAATACCGGAATTAAAATTTTTTGCCATTACCATCCACCCCTTATGGCAATTTCATATGCGGCCTTCCCTAGATTTTCAGTTACAGGGTCCCATGTTACAGCTCCCTGTATCAATTTTTTTCCTTTAACCTTCTTTGAAAACAATCCAACGATTCTTGGATCTACTCTTTTTGCAACTATCGACTCTGCCTTGATGTCCACAACAACAACACGGGCCCCAAGTCTGAACAGTTTATGTACAACATCACTAATTTGCTCGGTATTCCTAGGGCCTAGAGATGTAACCAATGTAACCTGTGGTTTTGTTTCCATTATAATTCTTGTGAATGTCTTGTCCAGAATATAGTTTTTCTGTATGAATCTACGATAGTCAATCCTGAGAAGTTTCTCCTTTATCCTGTTCGTAGTATCTCCACCGGATGAGGGAATTACATAATCATACTGCTTGACCGGCACTGATGTAAGGGGCCAGAAACCGACGTTATAATTTTTTGAAATAAGGTAATTGACCCCTGACAGAATAAGTGATATGGAGTATTCCATCGGATTATCATAAGTGACCCCTCTACCCATTGAGCTCGACGTATCAAGCAGGAAAATAAAATTCTTCAGCCCCTCCCTCTCATATTGATTGACCATGATCTTACCACTGTTAGATAGTTTTGCAGAACTTTTCCAGTTTATTGTCTTGAAAGGATCTCCCGGAACAAATTCCCTTATCATATCAAACTCATTGGTAATGGGCCCCAATCTGGTTATGGCATACCTTGGTGTAATCAGTTTGCTTTTTATTTGAAACTGGCTTTTTTTCAGCACTTTAATTAGAGGAAGGACAACGATGCTTGCGTTCACATGTTCGTTTATTAATTTTCTATTCTTTCTTCCAAACAGAGGTGAATATTCAATGTTGATATCAGTAAATTTATAAATCCCCCTTTTGATTGCCCTCACTCTGTAGCTATATTCTCTGTTCACGGCCTTTGATCCTTTGTACAATACGTGAACATTAGTTCCGTCGACAATTTCCATCTCACGAAAGGTTGGCATATCCAAGTTGATCAAACCCATGCCTCTTTTACAATTGACTGTTACAGAAATATTCAGTTCATCTCCAACCTTTGCCCTTGATGGGAGTGAATATCCAATTTCTATCTCAGGTTTAATTTCCTGCAGAGCAATAAATGCAAACAGAATAACAGGAAAGAATAAGGCAGCAAAGATAGTTTTTACTTCTGATATAACTCCTGCAAGTACTATTAAGGAAGAAAGAAAGACGAGGATAAAATTCTGTTTATGCCATGAAGTAATCAAGACGTATCACTTTGGTACAGGTTCTTTCTCAAGGTAGCTTTTTACAATATCTTCCGGCTGAACCTCATCCATTACGTCTTCCGGGTTAAGCACTATCCTGTGAGCGAGACAGGAAATAGCCACCGCCTTCACATCATCAGGAGTGACATAGTCTCTTCCATTTACCATTGCATAAGCTTTTGAAATTCTCAGGAGGGAGATTATACCTCTAGGGCTGGGCCCAGCTAATACTCTTTTGTCTATCCTAATCTTACTGAAAGAGGAAATGTACTTCATGACTGCATCATCTACGAACACAAGTTCTGCAAGATCCCTGAGCTGTAAAAGTGTTTGCGCATCGACAACAACCTTTGCCATATTTGTTGGGTCATTCCCTTTCCATTCAGTTCTCCTTTTCAATATTTCAATATCATCTTCAGGGTATCCGAAGGAAATTCTCATCATGAATCTATCCATTTGTGCCTCAGGAAGGGGATATGTACCTTCGAACTCAATAGGATTCTGAGTTGCAATCACTATGAATGGCATTGGAAGTTTCATTGTATCACCTTCGATGGTTGCCTGTGCCTCCTCCATGGACTCAAGCAAGGCAGCCTGTGTTTTAGGGGGGGCCCTGTTAATTTCATCCGCAAGAAGTAAGTTGGTAAATATAGGTCCTTTCATGAGTTCAAATTCACCTATGGATGTTCTCCATATTTTTGTGCCCGTTATATCACTCGGAAGCAAATCTGGAGTAAATTGTATTCTCCTAAATCCTATTCCAAGGACGGAAGAGAACAGTTTTGCTACGAATGTCTTACCAATTCCGGGGTTATCCTGTAATAATATATGTCCTGATGCACAGATGGAAGCAAGTATCTTCTTAAGTATCTCCCTGTCACCTACAAAATATTTAGAAATTTCATCCATTATTTCCCCTGTAATTTTTTGGCTTTCTTTAAACTTTATTTCAAGAGTTTCATTATTCATTGTTTCACCTTATATGTTCAATGTTTTAAATATTCTGCTTATAATCTCAGACCTTTTTCTTACTTCCCATGATACATTAGAATTTTTTCCATAAATTCCAATTAGCAATGAAGATGGAACCTTATAGATTATCAAAGGTTTCAGCTTTTCTTCAATTTCTTCTGTATTATGCCCATTTTCTGCAAGGTAAGTTGTTAAATTAATCAAGAGGCTTTCTTTTATTCCGTATTTTTCAAAGTTTTGAATGGATTTTGCAAAATCATTAACTATGTCAATGGAGGTTAACCCTACAGTCCTGTCAAATTTTTTAAAGTTCGTAATGGCATGTTTTTCCATCGTTTCTTCAAGTGAATTATAAATAGTTTTCAGTGCATCTAAAATTACATATACTATTGAAAAGAATATAATCAGGATAAATAAAATTTTCAATATTCCTGAAAAGTAATTGTAAAGTTCAATTGAGATCCCATCTACAAAAGCAAGGAAACCGTAAGACTTAGTATTGATGCTAATGTATGAACAAATTAATGAAATTCTCTTTTTGTTAGAATCAATTCCAAGATAAGCAAGACCAGAAATCAAAGTTATTACAGACAGTATAAGCAAAACATTAGCAAATATATCGATAAAAAAATTATATGCGAAGATAAGGGGCAATTCAAAATAAAGAAAAACCATGAGTATTGAAACAAAAACCATTTCAATAGTTTTAAAATATACAGATTTAACACTATAATTTTCCATAGTGGTCCTGATGGAATTGAAACCTATGATGATTGAGAGGAGAGTTATGAAATATGTGATAGAAAGGATATAAGCATTAGAAATGAACTTTATAGTGGAAAGAAGTGACGGAAGAACAATGAAGATAGAACCGGACGGTATGAAAATTCTTCTAACAACCATTGTGCCAATGTATCTGTCTTTGTTGTCAAGCCATATTGAAAGGGGGAGCAGAAGCGTTATGAAAATAATAATAATAAGAATGAAATTAAAAAAAGAGAAAATGTCAGTTAATAGCGTAATAAATGTGACTATTGCTACGATAAAATACTTCAATAGTTTAGGTTTTGTTTCGGACATGTATATATTTGGTTTACTTTCTTCCATTATTCATAACCATCCATGCAATGTAAGGTTTTTTAAGATCACTCTTTACGCTTCTTAGAAACGTTTCGTATTCTTCTCTGCTTATGCTTTTTTTCCCATAGTAAACTCTATCAAAAGTCAACAATGCTTTGTCAAGTCTTCGATCAGTAGCGAAAATTTCACCAATTTCATTCATGTTATATATTTCCCTCAATGTGTATGAATTTGTTTTTCTAGCAAATTCTTCAGGTATGTTGACAATCGTGGTATCCCTAACATGTTCTTGATAATTAACTCCCAAAATTTTCAGTTTCTGGCTATTGTGATCACCAACAGCAGAAATCATGTTAGATCCAAATTTAAGCTTTAGTACGTCAGATTCAATAATTTCATCATTCAATTTCAGGATAGTACCTTTGTCTCTGTCTATTTCCAGATTATTATGTATATCCCATGTAAGTGGCAGATCTGATGCAATATGAGGTCTTATAATTCCTTCACCTCCCCACCCTTCGAAAGGTATTTTTTCAATTTCAAAATTAAATAAAGCTTTCTGATCATCACTAATTTCCCCAAATTGCATTTCTTCCTTAAGAGGTTTATAAAGAGCATTATCAGTATCTACCTTCTTTCTTACTTCTTTATTGGTTTTTCCACGTTTCGTTTTTGTATGTTTACGAAGAACGACGAAAACCATAAAAGCACCAAGGATAGAAAAAAGGATAATCAGAAAATTAGTGTCGATAATTATAGGTATAATTTTAGTCATGGCGCTTTTGGTTGAGGACGATGATCCTCCTCCACTAAATGTTTTTTGAGACAATTCATTGAATAAATTAATTCCAGGCAATTGAATTGTTGGAATCCAGAAATTCGGGAAAGGTATGATCAACTTTGGAAATTGTAAAAAATCAAGGTTGAAATTAAAAGTAGGTAAATTAAAATTGAACGATTGAGAGCCTAAGATCCCTCCTCCAGTGCCAGAACCTGAACCAATAGAACCACCATTCCCATTATTTGCAGATCCACCACTGTTTCCAGAGGTGCCTGAATTTGAACTTGAGCCAGAAGGCTCAATGTTGTTAATGGTGGATAAAGAAGAAATTAGAAGCCATGTAACAATAACCATGGCAATGATAGATAAAATCAATTGTTTTCTCTTCACAATTTATTAATTGAATTTCGATATTTATAATCTTTGTTTATCCCCTCTACATCCTTGTTTTCTGAATGGATAAAAAAATCCTGCTTTATAGATTGGCGAATCGTAGCCCACTCTTCTAGATATGCTCCATTGCAGAGATTTCTATAGGCATACATTCCAGAATTTTATTTTCTGATTTTATCATTCAAATGTTGTAT
>JAJZXP010000300.1 GCA_021806345.1 Thermoplasmata archaeon
AAGGTGGGTCAATGTAAATAAGATCCACCTGACCTTCGTAGCCTTGTGAAAGCAATGCTTGCATTATGAGTAAATTATCACCCCATATCATTCTGTTAGGAGTGCTCGTCAAACTGGGCTTTACGATCCCAAAGAAGCTCCCCAAAGCTCCAGTTGCACTGTTTGGATAAACAACCTCCGCAGTTTGGAACGTAAGGTCTTTTGCAGATGGCTCTTTTCTTGGTTTTGAAGCCCAGACCAACCTAGCAGTATCTCTCTGTTTTCTTCTTTCATTCCCAAGTCTGGCTCTCTCCTGTAAAACCGTTTCTTCAAAATCTTCATTGTCTTCCATTGCTTCACACTCTTTGTTGAACTTTTATGTATTTATCACATCTAACGTGATTTAGTGTCGCCATAGTTTTGACCAATTTCTTAATTGCAACCTAAGAACATATTTTAGGTTTTCAATGATGATTCCACTTGCATATGTGAACGTCCAGCAAAGAACTCTTTTTCGGACACCGAAATCTAGGGGTTTTTTTATTACCTTAATATTTAGTCAGGAAATACTATATTATTATGAGGATAACCATACTTACGATATGCGATGCTTTGCAACGATCGAAATAGGGGGAACTATTCAAAATATTCTGAGTCCTTTCCTGGCCACTAATTGAAAAAGCTTCAGAAGTCCTTCTAATTCATCAATAACAGTATAACCCTGACTGAGATGCTTACCTATTACATTATAAACCTCCGAATCGGTCAGGAACTGACCACTGTTCCAAGCCCATATAGATTCCGGCACGAATTTTAAGAAGTGTTTGTATTTTTCACCAAACCTAGATTTCTGCTCTTCACTGCTCTCTCTCAGACCCATTTCGACTACTGCAGAGCCAACAACTTAATTGTTTTTGTGAAAGAAAACCAATGAGCCTTCCTCAAGCTGCCCGAGCCCGGAAGGTTCCATAAGGTGATAGCCCCCCCCTTCGATATTTCTTCAGGTCATGTCCAAGCCAGTCTCGGAGATCGTATTCATCTTCAAATTCTTCTTCATTATGTGGGAAAAAACAGCTTTCAATACCATGTTTTACGAACATCGTAACATATTTAAATTGTTCGGCCACAGATGATGGCAATTAATGCTAACGGAAAATAAAAATGAAAGTGTTGTCTGTATATATCAATGAAGGAATGGTACAACGAAAATTCGGTCAATAAACTATCTGATTCCATTTTAGGATATGATAGCCGCAACGATAGAATAAACGTTTATATGGATGTTTTAGGTAAATTCGCTCCAGCTATTCTGTCAAGTCTATTTACCATACTTTCTGCAATTACCTCCTCCGTTGAGTACGGCTTCAGTCTTTTTCTTTTTAGCAGTTCGCTAATAATTGCGACATGCTTCTCTCTAGGTCTGGTTTTTTATGCAGTTTTCAGCGTTATCGCAAAAATGCAGAGGATCATTGGCGTTGAGGTATGGAGGAATGTCAAAGATGGTGAAAAAAACGAAGGTGCGTTTTATATTGTTGACAGTTATAAACCGATATACGAAGAAAACCTTATAAAATCTATAAAATCAGCATTTAGTGAGCTTTCTGAATTTGCTTTTGTTATTATATTCCCTGGCGGGATCACTGACATATTAATAGGAATAGCTGAAAATTCCCCAGTAATCCGTATTAACGGTACAAATCAGATAGAGTTAGGAATGGTGATTGTATTAATTTCCATCTTATTTTTATTGAACAATATTATAAAGCAAGTGAAAGAGACGAAACACAAGGTGGATAAAAGAAGGAAAGAAATGAGATCTTATATGCACCAGATAATCGAGAAACTTGAAAAATATCCCCATTTTAAAGTTCTATTTGACAGTGATTACGATTCAATGGATTAGCATCCTCATCCATTCCAGCAAGGAGAACCAATAATCATTGTATGCTTCCTGATTTCCACCTACCCTCGCTCCCTCAAATTTGTGGACTGTGTGTATCCATTTATGAATTTTCTTACTTCAGATATCACTGCAATTTTGTATTATCTCGGCCAAAAACTCATATCCACCCCTCTACCCATTTTCTCATCTCTTTTCTGTCATCCTCTTCAAACGGAATATTCAGATAATGCTCATACTGTGTTGTTGTGTGCCCCTGACTTAATGCTATCTGCAGTGCCTTGTTCGGATAATAGAACACTAACCATGATTCCCATGTCTTCCTAAAAGACTTGTTGTTTATGGGAACTCCTTCGAGGATCCTTTTTGAGAGCCTCCTGAGCTTCATGTCTATAGCGGGGAGATCAGGCAATGGGTGCGGTACCTGGAACAGATCCGGAAGCAGTGTTTTGCCCATATCTGACAGTCTTATTTCTCTTTCCCTCTGCTTTGCCCTTGCCTTCAGCATGGATCCACGGGGAAGGTAAATGAATTTCCCGTCAAGCCAGTCTGGATTCTCTCTGAATCTCTGCAGCTCTGCATACCTCATCCCTGTCAGCAGAAGAGATGTGCATATCCTCTTAGTGTTTGGATCCATGGCATCCCTTAGCGTTTCGAACTCAACAGGCCTGAGGATCCTAACCTGAAACATCTCCGAAGATCTTACTATGGGTCTCAATAATGCTGTTAAGATACTGGTAAAACTTAACGCTTTTCATCGAGATTCGTTCCAAGGATGGCATGGGCACACATATATGGTATATAAGGGGCGTTAAGTTTTACCACAAAAGTTAACATAAATTCTCAATTTAATTCGTAAAAATCTTTAGACTTTATGAAATGAAAGGTTTACCTTAAGTGCATAAACCCACAAGTTCTATCGAAAAAAATTAATAATTAATAAAAGCTGCCGATTCCAGTGTCACATCGAATTGGTCTTCCTGATGATGAAAATTACCTAAAATCTATTCTCCATCCTAAGAAACTGGTGAAAGTTTGGAGAAACGATGTCCGTCAAAAATTAAGAAATCAGGGGATTAAGGACCTTTATGATTATTATGACTTTAATTACAACATAGAACAAAATTCGAAAATATTATCTAATATGATCATAAATGGAGATTATAGACCTTACACTCCTTTAATTTACTCACTGGAGAAAAAACATGGGATAAGCAGACATATGGTAATACCAAGTCCAGCCGATTCACTTTTACTTCAAGTTTTAACTAACAAAATGCGTGATAGAATACTTAAAAAACAACCATCCAAAAATGCTTTTTTTTCCAGAGATAAATCTTTCATAACAAAATCTTGGCAAGTGAATAATCAATACGGACTTTGGTACGTTCAATGGAGAAATATGCAACAAAAAATATTTAGATTTCAGAAGACGTTTAATTACTTGGTAGTGACAGACATCACTGACTACTACGACAATATTGATTTTGCGATCATGAAACAAAATTTACTGCGAATATTAGGTGACACACCAGAAGTTCTGATCAATATGGTTATGAAAATTATAGAGGGAATAGCCTGGCGTCCTAAATATGCCAACATAACTGGGAGAATACTACCCACCGTAAATTACGACAGCATTAGACTATTAGCCTTTTCCAATCTCTTTTACCTAGATAAGATACTTGAAGTAAATACAAGTTCCAATTTTGTCCGTTGGATGGATGACATTGTATTTGGAGTCGAAACCAAAGAAGATGGTAAAAAAATCTTAAGTAAAATATCTGATAGACTAAGGGCTGATGGTCTCTCTCTAAACTTATCAAAAACAAGGATTCTTTCTTCAAAAGATGCAATGAAGGAATTTATGTTTAAAGAAAACATTATACTTGATAATCTAGAGGGACAAATCATTAATGGTAATAATTCACCTTCAATCAAAAGAAAATTAAATAAGATGCTAAATTATGCTTTAAATCATAATGGTTTGAAAAACTGGGACAAGATCTCCAAGAGAATAATCAGGATATTTTCTAATTTAAAATACAAAAAACTTCTTGAAAGAATCCCGAATCTCTATGTCGAGTTCCCAGTTTTAAGAGATTTCATTACCTTCTATTTACGAGAGATTGGCCCCTCTAGAAAGTCATTTGATGCAGTTTTGCAGGTTTTGAACAAAATGGAAGAGTATGACGATATAGCTTTGTTTTACATAATAAATCTAATCACGGACTGGGAAATATCAACTGGCAAAGGATCACGTAAATTCCTTGATGAAGTGGATGAGTTTCTAAAAAAACATTTTAGACTCAGACAATCTTCTTATGATTTTTACTGTTATCTTTGGTTCAAGTCTAAATATTCAAGCCAAAAGGACTTGAAGAAATTTATCATTGATACGTCATATATCTGGAATAAGTATTCTTTCCTTAGACGACAAGTAATATCGGTGCTACCACGCTTATATTCTTACAGTAAAAAATGGGTAGTAAATCTATTTCATCAAGAGATGAATAGTGGCGATATAAATGCAGCAAGTGTTGCTCACCAGATTGAATATTTCAGTAAACTAAGTAGAATTGATAATAAAATAAAATTTTATATATTTCCAGATAAAATCCAAGATATTTACCCACTTCCTAAATTCTTCGTTCTTTGTTCTGTCTTAAATTCAGATTCTTTAATGAATAAAAAAGGTTTTAGCAATAACGTTAAAAAACATATTACAGACCCGTATTACACTAAATGGATAAAACACTACTTTAATTGATTACAATGCACTGTTTGTCTCATTAATCAGCCATCTTGCATTGTTCATCACACGGTCAAGGTTCTCCTTTCCTAATGCTTTCCCAGCCTTTTTAGCATCATCAAGCCATCCCCCTGATATATGCAGCGGAATCATCCTTAAAGTCAAATCCGAAATGTGCACCCACAAGATAAGTGGATAGCTCAGCCTCAGACTCAGCAAGACCTCTTGGGAGTTCCTTTCTGTAGAGATGCTCAAGCCTTGCATGGGACATTTCATGAATCAATGTGTGCAGCACATTAACATCCTCTCCAGGGATCTTCATAACAACAATCTTCTGCCCTTCCCCTGAATGTGCTGTGAATCCTCTTGCCCCATTTTCTATTGTGGATTCCTCCACTGTATAATGCTCCTTTGCAATCTTTTTCAGTGTACTATACAAGGATGTGGCCTTAACATCCTCCTCAACAGGTTTGGCCTTTCCGGGAATTGGTGTTGTCTGCGATATATCATAGACCCTACCTGTGTTGAATACCTTAGTAAAACCGCCACCGGATGGATTGAACTTCTCCCTGACAAGTTCCTCTATAGCCTCATCACTCAGTCCTTCTTCCCTCCTCTTTTCAATGAAGTCCTTCGCCTTTCCAGGGCCGTCTTTATGTGCAATGTCAAAGGGATAGAAGATACTTATTGCAAATTCATTGTCCAGTCCCTCTTTTCCAAAATATTCCTATACTTTTTATGACTTGAATATACGGTTTTCTGGTCATTTACCGTTCTTTGTTTTCAGGTAATAACTATCTCCTTGGGCCCAATTCTATACAGATTTATTCATGGAAACCACTGATGATCTCATCTCTCCGGAAACAGGATAATGTGTGATCGTTCACCATTCCCACTGCCTGCATATATGAGTAGCAAATGGTAGTACCAACATAGCTGAATCCAATTTTCTTCAGAGAAAGGCTCATTCTGTCCGATATTTCAGAGGAGGTAGGGATCACCTTTGAAT
>JAJZXP010000181.1 GCA_021806345.1 Thermoplasmata archaeon
TGCAGTGTCAAAATTCTAAATGTTCAAAAATTAGATACATCATGTTCTAAGATTCCACATAATGCGTGTAAAGGTGGAATTTTTATACGTTTAGCAGACATATCTTTGCAGGACGGAGTGCTCTTCTCTTGGACAGCGAGAAGGGAAATATACGTGTTCAAATATGGGACAATTATTGAGAAATCATGGTATATGTTCCTAGGCTCTCACAAAGAATCTTAAAATCATAAAGTCTGGCACATACTCGCAGTCTAAAAATTGAGATTGCACCACAAGATTGATTAAGAATCTGGTGAATAAGGAAAAATAGGATATACATATGGCACATAAAAATTCAGGGAAAAAGGTAGCCATCGCAGCAATAGTAATTGTTGTGGCCCTTGTTGCATTGTACGGAATCACACCATATGCAATT
The DNA here is from genome assembly GCA_021806345.1 of Thermoplasmata archaeon. Next base: position 416 of record JAJZXP010000181.1, read on the forward strand.
ACCACTAAGATCTCCAACCTTAAGCCCAATACCGTGGTTTACATATATGGTACCGTAGAAAAGCGTCTAGCGTTCGGGCAATTCAGCGGATTCAACATGAGCGATGGAACCGGGTCAGTCTTTGTAATCTGGAATGGAACGCTTCCAGCGCCTGGAGACCATGTAATGGTGCATGGGGAGGTCAAAAGCTTTTTTCTGTCAAACAATGAATTTGTACAGGCTAGTTCCGTAAATCAATGGTATTTCTGAAATAATGAAATTTCCATTGGGAAACCTGCTTAGGAGAGACAGTGTGGTTGGAACCATGTTTCTCCAAAGTAAGATTGCATGAATCATACCTTTAACCGGATGTAAAGGTTAACAGATAATGTAAAAGCACATAGCCACCTTTTTGGCTCACTTGACATTTTGATTATTATTATGATTTTAGAGTCGAGGATCGTTGAAACGTCCTAACCTGAAGTCGATTGCCTCTTGTGCGGGTAGATCGTATTCATTATCAGGGAGGTTTGGCAACTTCAGGCCCTCAACTTTCAAGACATGATTACTTTCAGCTGATCTCCTGAAGAGAGGCTCATCCTTCACTAGAACCCTGTAATCCTCGTCTAAGGTCCAGATATATCTATCGAATAATGAGTGGTGATTCCTGCATAACAATATGCCATTTCTAAGATCCTTTGAAGTCCCCCTGTCACTCACAGGGATTAGGTGGGCGGCTTCCACTCCAATTGGTTGGCCATGGAAATGATATCCAAGTTCGCAGAGGCTACATTTTTCGTGATAGAGACGTCGTATTCCAGCTTGAAACGCCCTTTCCCTGATTACCTTAGTCGTCTCGGACACCGGTAACTCGCCCGTTTCATATGGTCTAAATGGAGATATTAATTTGACCTTCATGGGCTTTGCTTCCACATCGATCGGTTCACCATGAATAATAAAGTGTGTTCCATCGAACGCCTCTACATAAGCAAGGCCCATAACTTCATAAGTTCTTTGCGAACCAGGCAAATCACGTTGAATGAACACCCCTAACGGCACATTGTCATCCATTGAATTGAGGAGTGCCCTGTTTGTGTTAAGCGATAAATCTGTTTCACCACCCCTTGCTTCTGGAGTGTATCTGTAATACCATGAGCCATCTGGGAGTATATCCGGGTCTTTATCATCATACGGTCCACGCGATGTTTGTCGAATCCAAAGTGCGTATTGTGAGTTTTGAGGTTTGTAAATACCTTTTTGAGTTTTAAATCCGGGTATGACATCCTGCAGGTCTCTGCTTAAGGCTTTAGACCCATTTAATTCTCTTATGTGCAGCAATGATTTCTCCAAATTCTCATCATTGATTCTTTTGACTGGATCAGCCATGAAAGTTAAACAAGTGTTATGGAATAAAATTACCTGTTAAGCCATAATCCATGGAAATATTGTACTGAATTCAGTATAATTTAAGTTCTAAAAACTTGAACTCCCCAATATTTTAGAAATTGACTCCATTCCAAGAAACTCTTCAATTTACCTTGCTTTTTTGGGATCTTCCATGAATAGAAATATTCTTCATTTTAGCGATAAAATGAATTTTAGATTATCGATTATTCAATGAAGCTAGATACACCGTTCATCTATGGGATTCGGAGAACTGAAGACATACCTGGACAGGATTTGCCCTCACTAGGAGTAAATTATATATACATAGATACATATATGCGTAAATATGGTAAAAATAATTTCCATTCAAGATGATGTTTACGCAGAACTCACAAAGAGAAAGGACAAGAAGTCTTTTTCCCAGGTAATACGTGAGCTCATTTCCGAAACAAAAAGAGAAACTACCGTAAAGGATTTGAATCGATACTGGGCCCTGATTTCTTCTGAGGAGGGCAAAATGCTAGAGAATAATGTTATCGAAGGAAGAATGAGAGCAAAGTCCAGAAAGATAAAGGAGATGTGAATAGGTGGCGCCTGTCATTGATACCAATGTCCTGATCGATCTCGTCAAAGGTAATCCCTCGGTAAAGAATGTCTTGGAAGAACATTCTAGCGAAAGCGCATCAATAACGGTGATAAACAGATATGAATTTCTTAGGGGAATCTATGCATCAATATCAAGAATTGACAGAAGAGAGATGCTCCTTGAATTTCTTGATCAGTTCAAGGTATACGATTTTACCTCAAAAACTGCACGAGTCTGTGCAGAGATATATTCCAAGCTAAGGGAAAATGGTTTATTAATTAATGAATTAGACATAATAATACTGAGCATTTGTGCAGAAAACCATGAGTCAATTATAACAAACGATAAGGACTTCCTAGATGCAGGAGAAATAAGTGGCGTGAAGGTGCACTTTCCAAGGTCCTGAGGTGATTAGGACGTTCACTGTAGATAGATAATAGTCTAAAGAGATTACTTTCTTTTAAAATCAAGCTCTCACTAATTCCTTCTTGTATCTCCTTGTACGAAAGGTACTTCTTTTATCGTTTCGAAAGAGCTGACCACCGTCTGATTCCTCCTGGTGCAAAAGAAATTAAGGAAGACATAATGAAAGTAGTCTTATGACTTCAATTTCTGTTTAAACTACTTTTTCTTCTCAACAAAAGATATACCCACATTAGTATTGTGAAAATGAGCAAGTTTACTGCCAGTGCGATGAATGAAGGAGTATTACTGCCCCCCATTATAATAATTATACCTAACAAATATCCTTTCATTTTTCAGGAAAGTTTTCTCGCTTCCATGATCTAGATCCTATTCTCTTCTATACACAAAATTCAGGATACTATCAATTAGTTACAGGGGATTTATGCGAACGAATACAAAATTATTTACAATAATGTTTATCTATGTGTAATTAATAGAAAGACATGATCTCAACGGAAAATGAGGTTATTAGCGTACGTCTCAAAAAGGGAACCAGGGAGAAGTTAAAGAATCTGGGGATAAATCCATCGGAGGAAGTTAGAAAATATCTTGAGGATTTAGCCTGGAAGAAGGATGCTAGAAATACCATTGATAAGCTGGAATTGATGATACAAAAACACTCAAAGCCTTCAGAAACAGGTTTCGCAGTCAAGTCCATTCGTGAGGATAGGGATGAGGGTCACTGATTCCTCGACCATAGTCAAGTTCTTTTCTCAAGAGCCAGGTTGGGAAAACTTACGGGAATACCTTTATGAGCCCATTACAATAGAACTCTCAGTAAAAGAGCTTGGAAATGCTTTATGGAAAAAAGTGAATAGAGGGGAATTTGAAGAGGTAAATGCCCTAGAAGTTCTGACAGAATTTCAGCGTATCGGAAAGTTCCTGGCACAGGGGAAATACTTAGGAAAAGCTTTCGAAATAGCGGTGAAGTATAGAATCACCATATATGATTCTCTTTTCATAGCAGCTGCTTCTCTAGAAGGTTACGATATTGTCACATCAGATGTGAAACAGGCAACTGTATCGAAAGATCTAGGCATAAAGACAACAATATGTTGAATAAAGGCTTGAAATTTTTCCATGAGGTAACATGCCGAGAATATCGGCGAAATCTGTCAAATATACACATAATCTATGTATCTGGGGATTGATTAGCTGCCTCCCTTGTTCGATTGTTGTTATGACTGAATTAAAAGAAGCGTGACGTAAAAAGTATTTCTTCTAGTATTTAACGTCGATACTGCTTGACAACAGAGGTATCATATTGAACTTAACACATTTTTTTTCACATTCTGAGGTCGGATATCTTTGACTTATTTGTTCCATCAAACGACAAGCGATTTTTTTTCACGAAAAGAAACTTAATAACAGGCACATTCCTATTATAGCATGGAACCAAGAATCAGATACAAAGAAACAGCACCTGATTTGTATCACAGCCTCCTGATGCTGGAAAAATCGATAAATAATTCTGGCCTTGACAGAACAATTTCCAATTTAGTGAAGATCCGCGCATCACAGATTAACGGGTGCGGCTGGTGCCTCGACATGCACACAAAGGATGCACTTGCTGACGGGGAAAGCATTCACAGGATTTCACTCATTGCAGCATGGTGGGAATGCCCTCAGTTCAATGAGAAGGAGAAGTCTGCCCTTGAATGGACTGAAATAATCACGCTTATATCGAAAAGGAAACCGGATGATGAAGCGTATGCAAGGTTGAGGGAGCATTTCAGCGATAAAGAAATCGCCTACCTTACGGGAGCTATAGTTGCCATTAACTCTTGGAACCGGTTGAACATAGCGTTCAAAACTGTTCCCGGAACTTATGTTGTTCCGGAAAGAAGTCCAAAATGATATTCGACGTACCTCTGCTGCGACAGTGTAACTCGTCATTTCTCGTAGCAAGATGAAGTGGATCTTTGATCACTGCCTCAGGGAGATCAGGAAAAAATGGGTTAAGGGCAAATCCGGCCCGAGAAGTTAAGTTATTTCGTATTTTCCACTGCCTTATCAACTGAGGAAATTTAGACGCAATGTTGCCGGAATATCTCCACGATCTTAGTTTCTAGGGTTGTTTCCTTTAACGGAATTGCGCATTCCTTTTTGGGAGGAAATGCCAATATTACACTCTCCCCAAGTATGTATCATACAGAAATTTACGGCAACGCATTGCTATAAAATGAATTAAATGTTTCCCTTTCCGCAGGTCAGTACGGGTGGACACACCCTCCATCTCAAATTTCGTTGTGGTTCATCATATCCTTCCCACAATACGGAGAACCGGATTCAGTCATCCAGTCAACCAATAGTGTGAGTCAATAAAACCTGCACTGTTATGAAATATATGCAGGATTCTTTACGTAAGGTAAAGCCATTATATGTGCAGAGGATAATATAACAAATGGCTAAGAAAGGCACAATAAGTTCAAAGGGTCAAATAACGCTTCCCAAGGACTTGAGGAAGAAATACCATTTGAACGAAGGAGAGAGTGTTCTTATATTGGATTCTGGTGAAGGTATTCTCATCAAGCACGGAAAGGAGACCCTGAGAGGTATCCTAAAGGGAAAGATCGACATTGAGGAACTGGAAAAAGATGTCAAGAATCTAAGAGAAGAGTGGAAGATGTGACAGACTTCATAACAGATGCTGTGGGACTTGCTAGGTATCTTGAAGATAGTCTGCCAGACTCTGCATCGGATGCATTTGGTAAAGCTGAACGAGGAGAGGCTTCAATCCTGGTTCCTCAAATAGTAGTGGGTGAGTTTATTTACATTGCTATGAAAGGAAGACTAAAGCTT
>JAJZXP010000403.1 GCA_021806345.1 Thermoplasmata archaeon
TGATGGAAAGATATCAGATGACCAGTCATGGATTCTGGACATGTCGATGGCAGGAAGATCATACGAGGCATTACCGGATTACCGCCATATAACCACTTTGGTACAGATTTATGAATCAGACCAGAGAATAAAGGAAATTCTCGCTTCTGAAAGGAAAGTCTATCCCGATCATATACTAATGGAAACAATTAATTTGGCCAGACGTTGGATACAGGCATATGCTCCAAAATCGGTCAAGTTCAAAATTCTGGGAAAAAGTGATCCGGTAGAACTCAATGAGAAGGAGCGAATCCTATTATGTGAACTCTGGGCAGGAATTCGAGATATGGAGGAAATGGATCCTGACAAAATACACCAGTTATCCAGGAAAGTCATAGAAAAGACAGGAATACCACTTTCAGAAGGCTTTAAATGTATATATAAAGCATTAATAGGCAAGGAAAGTGGCCCAAGATTGGGGTATTTCCTTTCAGTGGCACCCAGGGATAAAATAAGGGAAAGAATGGAGGCAATATGCAATGAGTAAATCAGAAAAAAAAATTGTAATCAACTGCGCCCTACCGTATGCAAATAGTAATCTGCATATTGGACACATAGCCGGCGCTTATCTTCCACCGGATATATTCAACAGGTTTAACAGATTAATAGGAAAGGAGACGCTGTTTATCTGCGGAACAGATGAAAATGGCACTCCTGTTACGCTGAAAGCCGAGGAAGAAGGAGTTGAGCCACAGGAAATTGCAAACAGATACCATAAGGAAATCAAAGAAGATTTTGAGTCGCTTGATATTTACTTTGATTTTTTTGGAAGAACTACCGCGAAGTATCATGAAGAATTTGTTCAAAATTTTTTCGGGGAGTTGGAACAAAATGGATTTCTTGAAAGGAAACAAATGATTTCAGCCTTCTGCAAAAACGAAAAAAGGTTTCTTCCGGACAGGTATGTAAATGGAAAATGCCCATACTGCGGAAATGAATCGGCAAGGGGAGATCAATGCGATGAATGTGGAAAGACTCTTGATCCACAGGATCTTCAAAACCCGAAATGCGCCGTGTGTAAATCAGATGTCAGCTTTAAGGAAACTGAGCATATATTCTTCAAAATTTCAAATATGGAAGGTTTCCTCAAGGAGTGGCTCTCCGAAAAGGAAGATTGGAGAAGTAACGTAAAAACTTTTTCAATGAATATTCTGGATAGTGGACTCAAAGACAGAGCCATAACAAGAGATATAAATTGGGGAGTTAAAATTGAAGAACCGGGAATGGAGAACAAGAGAATATATGTCTGGTTTGAAGCGCTCCTTGGTTATTTATCCAATGCTCAAGAATACTCGAGAATAACAGGTGAACCTTATTTATGGAAGGAATATTATGAGGACAACCAAACTTATTATTTCATGGGGAAGGACAATATATTTTTTCATTCGATTTTTTTACCTGCACTTCACAAAGCCTCAGGTAAGTACCCGCTGCCGTTCAGGATATCTGCGAATGAATACTTAAGATTCAAAGGTCAAAAATTTTCCAAGTCAAGGGGCATTGGATTAAAAGTGAGGGAAATACTGAGTGTTGTTGATAAGGATTCCCTGAGATACTACCTTTCTTCAATATTACCGGAATCATCAGACTCAGACTTTTCGCAGGAGGAAATGGTAGAGAAGGTAAATTCAGAACTTAACGGCAAATATGGAAATCTTGTTAACCGGGTTGTATCTTTCTGCATCAGTAAGAATGTTATACCACGCAAAGGTGAACCAGACCAGAGTGACATCAACCTTATATCATCACTCGAGAAATTCAGGGAACAGTATGTTGAATTGATGAAGCAGGTTGAATTCAGAAAGGCCCTTTCACTTTGGCTGGAAAATGTGAAACTTGTGAATACGTTTTTCAATAACTCAAAGCCATGGGACATCATCAAGACTGATACGGAAATGGTAGCCTCGAAGTTATGGTATGCATTAAAAGCAGTCGAATACCTTACTTTAACAATATATCCATTCGTACCTTCAGGATCAGACAGGGCATGGAATGCAATACACAATGAGTCAATTAACCAATTATCAGTGTCTCACTTAGCTGAAACATGCACATTCAAATTGAATTCAAACTCCAAAATATTCAATAAATTAGAATTTGAGGACGAACCAGACAATCAGTTAAATCTAATAATTGGAAAAATAGCCATGGCAGAAAATCACCCGAATGCAGATTCTTTACTGCATCTAAGAGTGAATTTGGGAGATCACGAAATAGAGCTGGTTGCAGGATTGCGTAAATATTATGATCCAGCGTCTTTGCAGGGAAGAAAAATAGTAGTTGTTGAAAACTTAAAACCTTCAAAGCTCAGAGGAATAGTCTCTCAGGGAATGCTCCTGGCCGCGCAGGATTCCAAGGGCGTTCACATTCTGACTTCCGATCTTCCCGAAGGAACTGCGGTAACGATGGGAGAAATTGGATGCGCAAACCCACAGAGAATTGAAATAGACACGGTCAAGTCCTACGAATTAAGGGTAGAAACTGATAGCTCAGAACAGTTCCCAACTGCATTAGTCGGAAGGAACAGATTGCCATTACTCGCAATGGGAAAAAAATTAAAAATAGACGGAATGGTTGAAAACAAGTCTATTATAAAATAAATTAAATTTTCTTAGATGACTGTGATTGGAATTACTTTATTGTCATATTCGAGAATAGCAATATCCACCGGATCAATCATGTCTTTTGGGACATCTATAATGACTGGGGCTCCCATGGAAATTTGAAGTGATCTTGCCCCAATAATTCTTGCCCTTTCAAATTTTGTATGAATCATAGAAATCAATATGCCCCTGTATAGTAATTTCATCTATAATATTTTTCTTAATTATTATTGGATTCAAAACTTTATGAAGTCGCTGGATAGCAAATTTTCCTGCCCCTTTTCATAAAAAGTCTCAATTAGTGCCTTAGTCTTTTTAGAATCAAAATAACTTCTTATTGTGAAGGCAACATTTGCCTCAGGTTCTGGTTGATTTTTAAAATTTACCCAAATTGGAACGATTCCATAATTTAAAGCACCTAAAACATCATTTTTCCAATGATCTCCTATCATGACTGCCTCATTTTTCTGGCAATTTGCACTTTCCAGAGCCCTTGTAAAAATTTCCGGATCAGGCTTAAAACTTCTTTCGTCATAAGCGGCCGTTACGAAATCTATATACTCCGTAAGATTCGATCTTTCGATCTTTTCCATCTGATATTCCAGAATGTGGTTCGTCACAATTCCAATTGTGTACTCTTTTTTCAATAAGCCAAGAAGCCTTTTTGCTCCCTTAATGGGCCTGATCCTGTCCATGTGATTCTTTCTTATCTTATCATTAATTTCTGATATTGCATCATCCCTCAGAGGAAGGCCCAGCTGCTCAAACACCACTTTCGTCCTTTCCTGGTTGATATCTTCAAGGGGTGTCATATCGTCCAGAAGAAGTTTCTTTCCAAGGTCGGCTGTGTAAAACTTTGAAATCAGTTCGTCCATAGGAATATTCCTTAGAAATCGGTATTCTGCCTTCAATTCCATAAAAGCATATCTCATCGCATTGGAATCTTCAACTAATGTGTTATCAAAATCAAAAAGAATGGTTTTCAACAAATTTAACTAACTCCCTGATTTCCATAAATGAACAAATCCTTAAACATTTGTCTAAATAAAATATAGACCAAAAATATGACTAACCTAGGTAAATAGATTCAAATAGCCATAAATAAATTATGCTGAAAATATTTAACCACAATCAGTGAATAAACATAAGATAATATGGGATTTAATGGCATATGTGGAAATCTAAACGTTGCTGGAATGATTCCTTGGGAAGTTGTACTGATTTACTTCGCTCTTGCTCTTGTGTTTGTAGTAATTAATTTCAGGAAAACTGAGGGATTAAATCATTACAAGACCGTAGATTTTGTGTTTATCGGAATTGGCGCAGCGTTCACAGTTGTATGGGAGTTTTTTGTAGGTCCTTTGCTTGACAAGGTAATTCCTCCAGGTCTTACTGCATTTATCGGTTTTGGATTTTTCGGAAGAATATTGATCATGTTCATAATTGCAGGACTGGTCAGAAAGCCGGGTGTAGGCATGTTAAGCATGGCTATATTCGATATTCTTGGGGACATATTCCATTATGGGTTCAGTGGAGAACCAATCTTTGTGTTCTATGAAGCCTTAACTTATGGATTATTCATTGATCTTGTGATCACCATAAAGAAGGGAAACTTCTTTGGAAATTTCAGTGATAGTGAACCAAAGTCGTTTATAGGAAAAATCGGTGCGGCCCATCAGTCACTATTTGCCGCCTTAACCGGGGCAGTTGTCGGATTTCTATGGGCAATACCAGATCCATTCTTTTATAGAGCATTCTTTGGGCCCTTCCTATATGGAAGCGTAGTTAATTGGCAGAGCATACTGGTCTCTTTTGCAGAGGCAATTCCAGGAAATGTGATACTTGGGGTGATATCTGGATTAATCGGCTTGAGAGTAATCAGGGTGCTTGGCCAATGAGGGCCATAGAAGTCGAAAATCTAAAATTTAAATATCACACAATGAAAGAATATGCAGTTCAGATTGATCATTTCTTCGTGGATATCGGAGAAACAATTCTTGTAACTGGAAAATCTGGTTCAGGCAAGAGCACTTTTATCAATGTTCTCAACGGGCTCATACCCGACGTTATAGGGGGGAAACTGGAAGGCAAAGTAAGGATTATGGGGGAAGATATTTCAGGAAAGAGAGTTTCCGATGTTTCAAGACTTGTAAGTACACTTTTTCAAGATCCCGAAAGGCAGGTTATGAATTATCAGATAATGGACGAAATTGCATTTGGTCCTGAAAACCTAAATCTTCCAAGGGAAGAGATAAAACGAAGATTAGATAGAGCCATAGAGATAGTGGGGATTGAGGAGTATCTAGACAGGGAAACAACTAAGCTGTCAGGTGGGGAACTGCAGAGAGTTGCGCTTGCATCGGTCATTTCCATGGAAGCTCCCATATTAATCATGGATGAGCCCACTTCAAACATTGATCCTGAAGGAACCAAAAAGATATTCGACTTCGTTCATAGAAACAAGTCAACTTCCACTCAAATAATAGTTGAGCACAAGGTGGAAAGAACTCTGCCATTTGTAGACAGAATTGTGGTAATAGAGCATGGAAAGATCATTCTGGATATACCAAAGGAAAAACTGCTTGAAAATGTGGAAACTCTGGTAAATGCAGGCATTGAGGTTCCAGAAGAATATATTTATGCAAAGAAAATAGGAACTGAAAATCTGGATCCAACTTACATTGCATCAGAACTGGCCAAGAGAGGTATCTCACTTAGCAGAAGGGAGAGAAAAAATGATGGATTAAAGACCCTGGAACTCAATCTTCAGGTAGAGGTAGAGAAAAAGCAAATTGTCAAGACAGAACTGCATCTGAAAAAAGGACAAGTTTATTGCCTGATGGGAAAGAATGGAGCCGGAAAAACCACGACAATAAATGGAATTATGGCGTTCCTTGATAAAAGAAATTTCAAGTATGAATCCAAATTGATAATAGATGGGGAGAACCTTACTAAGAAAGACTATGGGTCCAGA
>JAJZXP010000029.1 GCA_021806345.1 Thermoplasmata archaeon
TCAAAGAAGTTCTTGAGACCTCAAACAGGATAATATATAATGTGGACGGTAACACTAAAAATCCCTATTACCTGATAAAGCAAAACTGATCAAAGAAATTTTTTCTCTTAGACGGGCTCGCCGGTATTCGTTTAATTTTTTAAGCGAATACTATAGAAAACATATCTATACTATTATAACATATAATAATACAGTTAAATGTAAAGGTCTCTGAGATAGGGCTGCATGATTCCTGACCGTTCACTGACTGAAAAGAAGCTAGAGGACGAGGCGAAGCAGATCGAGGATACGATCATGAAGTCAGAGATCGTTGACACGCCTACGAAGAAGATCATAGAGACGTTTCCAGAGGATTTCAAAGATCTGATCCTTGAGACTGTGCTGAAGCAGATCGTGGAGAATCCAGAGTTGAAGGAGAGATTCCAGAGGGAACTGGTAGAAGATAAAAAATAGCTCTATTGTTGCTTATTTTAGGTCATTGGAAATACCTCATGAATAATTTCGGTGCATTCATTTAAAAATCTTAGTAGTTGTTCCAAATTTTCCTGAGCACTTGAGTATGATAACTGATCTTTAATATGCATCGTCCTATTTCTTATTTCTTTGAATTCCCTTATTCTGTCCCAATCACTTTGATTATTGAGTTTACCTTTGAAAAAATAGTACAAGGATAATTCTTGCCAGAACGTTAATTCATCGAAAATGTCAGTGTAAAAACCTTTTTCTCGAGCTTTGCTATACTTACCATCTAAATTTTCAAATTTAAAACTATTATTCAGACCTTCTTTATCTATAACTTTGGAAATTTGTTGAAATAGATCTGACAGGAATTTCTCGTAACCTTTAGAAAGTTCGTTATTTTTCTGTCTAAGGTAATGTCTTATCGCATATTCAGCATGCAAAGATGTGACGTAAAGTGGAAGAAAAGAAAGTAACTTATTCAAATCAGACATGTTAACGAAGCCCACAATATTGTTATACTCCAAAATAAAGTAAAATCCATCTTTCTCTAAATAGGATAGCAAAGCAGCGATACCGGTATCCCTTGCAAGAAGATTTTCTTTCTTAATATCTTCTTCACAGTCTGTTTTTCGATCATAGTATTTATGCATACTCGCTGGATCACCAATAGGGACGATATCATAATCGCAATCCTGTGAGATCTGCCTAGCTTTATCAATATCAGGCGCGAATTTTAAGTTCTCGGTCTTCGTCATTATGTCCTTTACGCTAAACACTTCATTAATCTGGGAAATTATATAGTCATAATTGGGTCGATGTTTATCCATACTATAGATAATACATAAAATCAATAAGAAATTTAACCGAGATTCGTTAACAGGAACGAAAATTTTTCTGAAGAAGCATTTTTCGACTGAAAGTTTCAGGATTATAATGATAAATGATTCTTATCTGTCAGTTTCTTATGGTATAATCTTCATCGTCCCAATGGTAATTATTTGTTACTGTTTTTAATGTTGGAACAAGAATATCCGTGGCAGAGATCCCAGATAGATATCGGAAGATTGCAGATGCATTCAGATTGAAATTATACCCTAAGATTGTGCGAAGTTAGAATTAATACTTTATAGCATTGAGTTTTCAGCGTAGTAGATCGGTACTATCTGACTTTAGCCGTGCTCCATAAAAAATTGAATAGATCGCCCATACCGTTTGCAAAAAATCTGGAGTTGGTCCAAATTGCGACATGCAAATTTTCGTGCATCTTCAAACTGTTAGTATTTAGGAGCGGTAATGAAACAGAGCACCCATCATATATAGTAAGGTCAATAGGTACTCGCTTTAAATATCTGAGCTCTGCAATTTTGCTAAATTGCGATAAAACAGAATTATTTTTCTTGCCAATTTCAGCAATAATTTTTATGTCAACTCCTTGTCGACATTTTTCTGACATTAATTCAAAAATTCCTCCGTTATGAAATCGTCTAATACTATCATTCACCGTCATTAATGTCCTCACTGATGTTTTTGACCTCAAAATCTCATCTTTCATAAAAGAGAAAATTCTTGGACGTCCTCTTAGGATAATATATTTTCCTACATTTTTACTGTCTTCATTCTCAAAATTTAGGTTTTTTATATCTTCAAGCAGACTTGATTCAATAAGTTTAACGGACTTTAGACGATACTCTTCTCTTTCGATAAATGTTTCTATAACAGGAATTGGGTTCTTAGGATTATAAAGAACAGGATTTTCTAACGATTCTTCAACGAGGTCTAATTTCTGCAATTTCTTTAACAGATGATAAGCCTCCGTACGATCTATATTAAGATGTTCAGCTATTTGACTGGCTTTTGCTTTGCCTAATTTAATGCTAGTTAAATAAACCTTGGTCGTTGCCTCGGATATTCCAAATTGATGAAAAATTTCGGTAATTCTTTCATATAAATTATTATCTGACATATTTCTACTGTGTGTTATAAACGTAACACACTTATGATTATTAACCTTTTTTGCGTCAACATATTTGATGTCATCTTCTAAGGAGTATGATCAATATTTAGACGCAAAGTCAAAAATTGCTCGTTTTGTCTATTCCAATCTCAATGTCTCTGCTAGAACGATAATGCTATTAGCGATAGGCGGAATGATTGTTGATGCTTGGGATGCAGCTGCTTTCGGGTTTGGAACTACTTTTTTCATCAGCACTTTTCATCCGACAGCCACATACTTGGGACTTTCTATAGTTGCGGTGAACATTGGTGCTGTGGTAGGGTCTATAACTGGTGGTTTTCTAGTTGATCGAATCGGGAGAAAATTAATGTTCATTGTGAATATGATACTTTTCGTGCTGATGGCTTTTCTTGCAGCAGTGTCGCAGAACCTTTTAGAGTTTTTTATATTCAGAGCTTTATTAGGGTTTCCAGTTGGGGCTGACGAGCCTGACGGTGTAAATTATTTATTTGAGTTTTCAGAACAAAAACAAAGATTAAAGTGGAGTAGTTCAGTTGCATTTTCATTTGGTGTTATGTATCCCATTGCAGCTCTAGGAACTTTGGGACTTTTTGAAATTTTTGGCTCAAATCCACTTGTATGGAGATTGAATATAGCCATAGGAGGAATTATCGCTTTAATTCTTCTAATATTCAGAACTAGGATGCCGGAATCTGCACTCTGGTTAGCTAACAGAGGCAAGTTCAAGGACAGCAAATCGGTCTTAAAAAAGATATACGGTAAAGTTCCAGAAGGTGTTCCAGACGTTAATTATGACTTGAGAAAAACAAAGATACGAGATGTTTTTGGAGTGTTTAAGAAGGGTTATAATAGAGTCTTATTACACAGCTGGACAAATGATGTAGTTGTTGCCTATACTACATGGTCTTTTGGTATATTTCTACCACTTGCCCTTGCTGAATCTCATTTTGGTGGCGGAGGAATTAGAACCTCTTTATATTTTGATGCTTTTATATATACAGGGGCACTGATCGGTGCCATAGTTGCGATGAAGGGCATACATACTGGGCTGAGGAAATGGACAGCGATAATGAATTTATTACTAGCAGTATCATTAGTCTTTGTTTTTCTTTCTGGCTCTAAGATAATACCATTTGTATATATTGTACCATCAGCCTGGTTTGTCCTCTTCTTTACGTTTACAGGGCCATTTACATACTGGGGAATAGTAAACACTCAGATACCTACGACGATGAGGGGGATAATTAATGGTTGGACTCTAGGTCTAAATAAAGGTTTTGCAATCATCGCTTCACTTTTGGCCGCCTTCATAGTCCTAACTGTAGGTATTACGGGAACAGTCTGGATACCACTAGGGTTAGTGTTAGGAACCATGATCGTCTCAATAGTGTACGGAAGAGATGGTGATAAATTAAGTGCTGCAGATGTCGATATAAAAGGACTGACCATATTTGACGGATCTGATTCCGTGATAAACGAGAAGAAGGATGAGTGAGACTATATGGATAAATTAATAGTTACAGCAACTCTTGATTCACAAGCTTCATATCCAAACAATAAGTATTGCCCCAAATATACCCAAATAGAAGAGATAATTGATCAATATGTAAAATGTGTGGAAGCAGGTGCTAGCATAGTGCACATTCACGGAGTAAGGACATTAGAAAGATCAATGCAAGAAGATTTCAAACAAGTACCGAGAGCTGATGTTAATGGTTGGAAGAGAATCATGGATGGAATTATCGAAAGATCTCCAGTGAGACCAATAATACAATTTGGTTCTGCGAGTACTAGAATACAAGAAAGGATAGAACTGATGAAATTGGGTCCAGAGATGGTGTCTGTGGCATTTAATTCTCATGATGAGCATTTCCAGCCAGATCCATCGATTGAAGCAAATGAGATGTATGCTCTTCACACAAGGAATGAGCTAGAATACTATGCAAAAGCTGTGAATGAGCATCACGGCAAGTTAGAAATTGAGGTCTTTCAGCCTGGTGCCATATATAACGTAAATTTCATTGATAAGTTGGGGATTTTACCTCATCCTCTATATGTAACAATATTTATTGGCTGGCCTGGAGGGAACTGGATGCCACCAACACCGGAAAGTCTACTGTTTATGATAAAATATATGCCAAAGGATGCTAACTGGAACGTTAGCGTAATGAATCCTGACCATTCCTGGGAAATCTTGTCTCTTGCAATATCAATGGGAGGTCACGTTAGAGTAGGGTACGAGGATAATCCATTTTTGGAACGCGGAAAATATGCAACAACCTGCTATCAATTAGTAGAAAAGATTATCAGAATAGCAGACGAGCTAGGAAGAGAAATAGCTACTCCGAACGAAGCAAGAAAGATAATATGGGGAAGTGATTAGAGTGGATAAACTCATTGTGACCGTTACAGTGGATTCTTCAATGTCCTATCCCAATAATCCTCTAGGTATCAAGGTTGATGAAATTGAAAAAACGGTAACAGAGTATGTAAATAGTGTTGAAAAAGGTGCTTCGATTGCACATATACACGGAGTTCATTTTCTAGAGGACAAAATTCAGCCTGACGGTAAAAAGTTATCTAGAATAGACTTTGATGGATGGCAAAAAATGCAGTCTCTGATCAAAGAAGAAACTGATGCAATAATCCAGTTTGGAATCGCGAGTGCGAGATTTGAGGAGAAAGTTCATCTTATGGAGTTTTCGCCAGAAATGATGTCTATAAATTTCACAGCGCATGACGAATATTTCCAACCTGATCCTAGATTTCCTCCAAATGAAATGTACTCTATTCACACAAGGGATGAGATCCTCCAATATGTCCAAGAGGCAGAAAAACACAAAGTGAAAGTTGAAGCAGAATGCTTCAACACCGGGGCATTCTGGAATATTGAATTTGTTAGAAAGTCCACCGGTCTTCTAAAGCCACCCTCATGGGTTACTCTTTTTTTGGGTTGGCCTGGTGGATCTTGGACTCCACCAACCCCAGATGCCCTTATTTATCTTGTCGGTCATCTCCCCAAAGGTGTTAATTGGAACGTAAGTGTCATGGATCCTAACTCTCAATGGCAAATCTTAAGTCTGGCAATAGCTCTTGGTGGACATGTTAGGGTTGGGTGGGAGGATAACCCGTACCTACCAAACAAAAGACCAGCGCATAATTGGGAATTAGTTGAGCACATTGTTAAAATAGCCAAAGATCTAGGAAGAGATGTAGCTACGCCAGATGAGGCACGTGATATAATTAAATTATAAACCTTGAGGTGTATCTTACTTGGAATATGAATTGGCCTTAAAAATTTATAAAAACATGCTCCTTAGTAGAGCATTAGATGAAAAATGTAAGCAATTACTTAAGTCAAATGTTTTCGTACCGAATTTCCACTCAGGTACCGGTCAGGAGGCCACAAGCGTGGTGCCTCCAATAGCCTTAGATAAACAAGATTACTATTTTTATACACATAGGGATTATGGTGGCTTAATTGCCAGGGGATTATCGCTGATAGAAATTGTTGGGGATTTGATGCTGAAGAAGAGCGGATCAAACCAAGGGTTTGGTGGAATTATGCATAGCGTTTCACCTCATTTAGGTATAGTAGGTAGAAATGGAGTATTTGGTAGCAGATTCGGAATCGCTGCTGGCGTTGCATTAAAAATTAAACTTAAGAATCAAAAGAACGTCGTCCTTTGTGCATATGGAGAGGCTGAAGGAACTAGGGGGCCTATATACGAAGCTTTAAATTTTAGCGTTCTTAAGGAATTACCAATTATTTTCTTAGCAGAGAATAATGGATTTTCGATATCTGCGAGAACAAACGAATTATATGCTGGAGGTAATATGAGTGATTTACTCAGAGGTTTTGATATTCCTATAGAGTCTGTAGACGGAAACAACGTTCTAGAAATCTGGGAAAGTGTGAATAGGCTAAGAGAAGAATCTGTAAAACATCAAAAACCAACTCTTCTTGAATGCAGAACCTATAGAATAGATCCCCACATTCCAACCGATAGAGAATCTTATAGATCTAAGGACGAGGTTTCGAAGCAAAAAGAAAGGGACCCCATTCTGAAATTTGAACAGTACCTCACTTCGGAGTTAAACGTGAAGGATAATGATCTATCAAGAATGAAAGAATCGGCAAAGAAAGAAATTGATGAAGCGTTCACGAAAGTTTTACTAGATCCTTATGCCACACTCGAGGAAATGGCAAGATATGTCTATTTCAGTAGGGCGTGATTTAAAATTGTTGAAACATACTTTTAGAGATGCACTGAATAAAGCACTCGCCGAGGAGCTAAACGCAAATGATAACTTCATCTTGCTTGGGGAAAATATAAAAACAGATGGTGGCTCATATGGAGTTACGTCGGGGCTCTCTAAGAGAGTCAGGGATTCTTCGAGAGTAATCGAGACACCTGTTTCAGAAAATCTGATTGTTGAAGCTGCTCTGGGTGCATCTTTGGTTGGGCTGGACGTTTGTGCAGAAATTTATTCATCCGATTTTTTATTTGCGGCTGGAAACGAGATCTTCAATGATATCCCAAAGTGGAGATTTCAGCATCACTGGGAATATCCAATTAATTTGGTTCTTAGGATGCCTACAGGGGCTGGAGTTAGATGGCAGGGACCAGAGCATTCCCAATGTGTTGAGGGGTATCTTCATCACGTCCCTGGCCTTACAATAATATTCCCAAGCACTGCATTTGATGCCTATCACAGTCTCAAATACGCGATACATTCGGGAAATCCCATAATTTTTTTAGAACATAGGAGGTTATATAATTTGCCTTTTGAGCAAAAATACGACGGTGAGAAATTTATTTTGAATAAAGCTAAACTGGTGTCCAAGGGCTCCGACGTTACGTTGGTAACTTGGGGCTTTATGCGTTACAGAGCTGAGAAAGTAGTTGACGATCTAAATGAAACTGAAATATCTGTAGAGTTGATAGATCCTGTAACTATTAAACCTATGGACTTTGATACAATCTTTAAATCTGTTAAAAAGACTGGAAAGTTAGTTATATACGAAGAATCTCCAATCACAGGATCAGTTGGGGCAGAAATAATGGCACACGTTTTTGAGGAGTGTCTTATTGAAAAAGGACATGGAAAAAGGGTTGCAATGAAAGATGTCCCGAACTCTTTTAATTTTAACGTCGATTCGCAGTTAATACCAAACGAGACTTTGCTGAAAGCAACAATTAAGGATATTTGCAAATGAAAATTATTGTAAAAGGTGTATTTCAATCATGAGAAAATTGAAGCGACTTAGATTAATAATGTTAATTTTTAGACTTTGGTTACTTTGCTATTTGGGGTGAGTAAGTGAAGATAGGAAATGCATTATTTGGCAAAAAAATTCTAGCTGTTGTTCTTACAAAATATGGAATATTGCCAGTTTCTGAATTAGATTGTTTTAGAGGCTCAACTAAAAAAGCGTTTACAACAGACGATATCATCTGGAACAGTGGGACTATTAACTCCATTAAAGATTCGATCTCTAGAGCAGGTAAATCAGGAATCCTAATGGCCAGCAAAGTTAGGTGGGCTCCTGTGGTAACAAGGCCACAAAAAATTGTATTTGTGGGTCTTAATTATAGGAGTCACGTGAGTGAAACTAATAATAAAATCCCAAAGAGTCCAATACTTTTTGGAAAATTTGCAAACTCACTAGCAGCAAGCGGAGAAGCTATTGTAATTCCGAAGGAGACAAGACAACTTGATTACGAAGGTGAACTTGGCGTAGTCATAGGAAGAAAGGGACACAATATCAGTGAAAATAGATCTATGGATTACGTGTTTGGATATTTCATAGGTAACGATTTATCGGCAAGGGACCTTCAATTCAAAACTTCGCAATGGTTTTTAGGTAAAACGTGTGACAAATTTTTTCCATGTGGTCCTTTTATTACAACATCGGATGAAGTTAAAGATCCGCAAAAGCTATCATTAAAAACAAAAATGAATGGTGAAGTAAAGCAGAGTTCTAACACTTCCTACATGATATTTTCGATTGCATCCTTGATTAGCTATATCTCTAAATTTATGACACTCTATCCCGGAGATATAATTTCTACGGGGACTCCAGAAGGAGTAATACAAGGTGCACCCGAGAACTCAAGAGAATGGATATGTAGCGGTGACAAAGTCTCTGTTGAGATAGAAAGCCTTGGTACCCTCGAGAACAATTTCATATAATGTAAACTATTCCGAATAACTGACATTGGGAAGGTAATAAACGGAATATGTTAAATTTTGGTCATATAATCTTAAATTATTGTGAGTAGTGTCTGTCATTTACTTATTTTATCTTTTCACACTTTTGTATATGTTTAATGTCGAGAAGTGTGCGTAACATGAACTAACACTAATCTATACTTTAAGAAAAATCTCCTAAAAAGGGAATTCTTGAATTTACATAACAGTTGTGACGATTCGAAGTATATGAGTAAAAAACGCTAAGAATTAAAAATATTTAGTCTAGACTTCCTTCACAAAAACCGTTATGCCGGATTCCTCCATCTCTTTTAACAAGGATTTTGCTTTGTTCCACAATTTTGGATCAGACCTGTGATAGTACTTATCCAATACAGCATAAGCGGTGTGACTGCATATTTTATATTGCGAAAAGGTTCTGAGTCTTTCATAATCTTCTTCAATTGCCTCCAGTAAGGTCGTTCTACCACGCGTAGTACCTTCGATTTTATATCTAAAGTATTTAGCTTCTCCACAGACTGACAGCAACTCATCTTCTCGATCTTCTACTAAAAAATCTATGTCGACTTTCTTTCCTAATTTGTGCTGTACCTTAGCTAGATTACCATTATCAGAGAACGTATACCCCTTGAAGTTATTAGGTGTCAGATGCATTTCAAGATGGAATTCGTACCGGCCATCATCTTCTTCAGGATAAAAAAATCTGCCCAGTTGAAACGGAACATCGGCTTCTTCCCAACAAATTAAGTATTCCTTAGCAAGGTCTTCCTCCTTCGCATTTTTTAAGAATTCCTTATGAGCTTGATCTATTCTGTCAGATAGCATTTCCCACGAATTTTCAAGTCTTTTGATAACTTCATCCTTGGCCATATATACCCTACTATATATGACTTGGCTATATATAATGATCAACATAATTTAAGAAGCACTCCACTCCACCCACCTCATCGGGAACACTGAGGAGATTCTACAAATGCATGGACTAGATCGGGGAAATTTCCAGAAGTATCCCTTAAGTTTACACAATTTTCAGGGCGCTATGATAACCTAATTTTTGGAAAATAAATTTTCTATCGATTAAGGTGCTTTACTCAATCTTCCTGACAACAATTTCTCCTTTCACTTCATAAAATCCAATATGATCCGATGTCGACACGTTCAACCTATCTGCAACTTCTTTGGGCAGGGTGATCCTCAACGACGAGCCTCTTGGAGACGTTCGTGATACTGCTATGAGTTTATCCAACATTGGGAGGATAGTTAATTAAATAAGTTAAATTTTTGTAACACAAATTTAAGGAATATACTTAAAGAATACATTATTTGAAGAATGGCGAAAGGTGCTGCATGAAAGTCTTGTTAGTCAAATTTCAGCCTTTTTTTAGAACTAGACAGGATTGACTCAATTTTATGCGCACAGGACTCTGCATTGCTATTTATTTCATGCTCCCAGAAATGCATTATAATCCAGCCTGATTGTTGTAGCTTGGCATCTTTTGCTGTAGCTCGCTGGACATTTTTTTCAAGCTTTGGTTTCCAATATTCAGCATTGGACTTTGGCACATGCCCATGGATTGGGCATGAATGCCAAAAACAGCCGTCAATGAAGATTGCAAGCTTTTTCCCTGGAAAGGCAATGTCTATTTTCTCCCTGCCATATTGCAGCCTGTACCTCAAGCCGATACACCAAAGCGCCTTCCTCAGCTTTATTTCTGGAGAGGTGTTGTTGGATCTTATTTTAGCCATAATCTTAGATCTTTTCGAACTTTCCATTGCAAAGGTATATATGGACAAAAGGATGAAGTTATTGGTACAGTTGATCTCAGCAAATGTAGTGAAGGCGATGGAGGCGCTGGCAAGGAATAAGCCGCGCGATTTAAGAACGTATTCAAAACAATACAAAATCGGAATAAACTCTGTTGGCGCAGCCTTTGAGGAGTACGTGAAGGATCTCCTTACAGGGCAGTTTTACCCAGATCAAGAAACCCGAAACCAGGCGTTTTCCATGGCGTATTCTTGGCTTGGCAACCAGAATTTCCCACCGGATGCAATAGCAGTTGACGGAGATGCATTTGAGATTAAAAAGCATGAGAATGTTACTAGCACAATAGCACTGAACAGTTCGCCTCCAAGAGATATGCTTTACCCTATGGACCCTATGCTTACTTCAAAGTCCAAGTCTTTGGTACGATCCCCATTGGACATATTCTATATTGTTGGCACAGTCTCCAATGGTCTGCCAAGGAGCATATACTTCGTCCAGGGCAAATGCTATGCAGCAGATCGCAAAGTTTATGAATCCATAAGTAGTAGGCTTAAAAAGTACATAAGGAGCGCGATGGAGGAGTCAGGTCTGGAAATTTCAAATACAAAGGAACTAGGCAGGATAGATCGAGCTGACCCACTTGGCAGGGCATCGCTTAGGGTCAGGGGCATGTGGCAGATAATGGCCCCGTCAAAGGCTTTTTCTGAAATAGCGCCCCCAATGCTTGGGAAAGAATTTTTTGCGTACGCAATAATGGAGAATAGGAAATTCGAGAAGCTTAGATCCTCTGCCTCAGGGCTCCAAGGCATAAAAATAACTCACCCAATGCTGCCTAGCCCGAATAACCCTGCAACCCTTACAGATGCGGTAGTAATGGAGGTGTCTTGGTGAAGGTCATATCACTTTTTTCCGGTTGCGGAGGCATGGACCTTGGATTTATGCAGGCTGGTTTCGAAATTGTGTATGCAAATGACATAGACAGGGATGCCATAGACTCTTACCTTCGAAACTTCGGGAGCAAAATAGATACAAGGAGCATCTCTGACATAAACCCAGTCGAAATCCCAGATGCAGATGGCATAATAGGTGGCCCTCCATGCCAGAGCTGGAGCCTTGCAGGCGCATTGAGGGGCGAAGAAGATCCTAGGGGAAAACTGTTCTATGATTACGCTCGCATACTTGCTGCAAAAAAACCACTTTTTTTTGTTGCAGAAAATGTGCCTGGGATCGTGTCGTCAAGGAACATAAAGGCATTTAAAAAAATAATATCGGTGCTTTCGGAGCCTGGGTACAGTGTCAAATGGAAGCTGATTGACGCAAGGGACTACTGCGTTGCCCAAGAAAGAAAGAGAGTTATAATTGTAGGGCTACTAAAAAGCTTAGGGATAGAATATTCATTCCCGGAACCAAGGTGCACGAAAGAAGGCATTTCTATAGACGGGACCCCTATTGCGAAATGGGTTACCTTAAGGGAGGCGATAGGGGATCTTCCGGAAGCTGTGTCAGCGATGCCAGGCAACCAACCAAACAAATCACTTGAAGTGCCAAACCATGAGTATATGACAGGATCATTTTCTCCAATATATATGTCAAGGAATCGCAAAAGGGATTGGGATGAACCGTCATACACAATACAGGCAGGCGGCAGGCATGCTCCCCTTCACCCAGACTCGTGCGACATGTGCAAGGTTGGTGAGGACAAGTTTGTGTTCACCGGTTCGAAATACAGGCGAATGTCTGTCAGGGAAGCTGCCAGAGTGCAGGGATTCCCAGATTCATTCATATTCAAGTACAGGAATGTGGCAGGTGGGTATAAAATTGTAGGCAATGCTGTTCCGCCGCCGCTTGCAAAGGTCATTGCGGAAAGCATATATTCGGCAGTTGCTAGGGGAGTGCCAGTTGAGCCTGTAGGGGTCCGGGAATATGCCGCTGAAAGATCTTGACATCGAAAGGGTATATGACACCAGCTATGAGGACGCCTCAGAATCGTTTTTCAACCCGGTCTTGTCCGAGGCGGATGTATATAGGAGGGCTAGCGCATATTTCTCATCAGCATCATTTAGCCTCATCGCTGCTGGGATTTCATCAATGCTATGGAATGGCGGAAAAATCGAAATGCTTATTGGCAACCCCCGGGAGCTATCGGAAGAGGACTATAATGCAATAGAATCATCTCAAGAAGGCACATGCGAAGCGATATCGCATCTCTTCCCAAGCCGAGAAGAATTGGAGGAAATGATGGAAAATGAAAATGTGCGGGCTTTAGCTCTGCTTCTCCAATCTAGACGCCTCGAGATGAAATTCGTGCTTCCAAGACGCAGCAGTAGGTTGTTCCATGCCAAATTCGGCATCATTATTGATTATCTTGGTGATGGCATAGCGTTTGCGGGTTCACCAAATGAAACATTAGGGGGCATTGGCATCAATGTTGAGGTTTTTAACACTTTCAAGTCGTGGGTTCCTGGCCAGTCGGAATATTACCGAGACTATTATGCATTATTCGAAAAATATTGGTCAGGCGACTTAAATGGGGATGCCATCGTCCTCGATATTCCCGAAGCCTTGAGAGAAAGTGTCATAGAAGCTAAAGAGGGCTATGTTAAGAAGCATAAGATGACGCTGTATGGCGAACAAACCGAAGGGTTGCTATACCTGAGACCTTACCAGAGGCAAGCCTTAGAATATTGGCGTAGCCATGGGCGTGTATGCATGCTGGAAATGGCTACTGGGACAGGAAAGACAAAAACCGCGTTCGCCTGTATTAAGAATCTGTTCAAGGAGGGGGGGAGGGTCCCTGTAATCATTGCTGTGCCGACCGCAGAAGTTGCGAGGCAATGGTCTTCAGGCTGGTTTGACGTTTTTGGAGAATATCCAAAAGTATATGAAAGCGGAAAAAACAGCAGGGAAAGTGTCAGGGAAAATGCCAGCGTACTCGGAAAAGAAGCCGTGATCATCGGAACATACTCTTTCCTGTCAGGAAAATATTTTTCCAACAAAGTGCTTCCATACTTGACCCGTCATAAGCCAGCACTGGTAGCCGATGAAGCCCACCATGCTGGTGCTAAGGAATTTAGGAATGTTCTCGATAATGCCTACCTGTATCGGCTTGGTCTATCAGCTACGCCAATTAGGCAGTTTGATGATGAAGGTAGCTCCGTGATAAGCAACTTCTTCGGCAAAAATCAATTTTCATATTCTCTCGGAGAAGCCATAAAAGATGGCTACCTGTCAAAATACAAATATTATCCCAAATTTGCTGAGCTTAGCGATGATGAGATCTACGAATATGCTCAGCTTACAAAGAAGATGTTAAAGGCTTTTGCAGAACAGTCAGAATCTGATCTTAGCGCAGATAGAGAGAAATATGAATATTCCAGGAAGGCTCTAGTTTATGCCAGGGCGAAAGTAATCAAAAAAGCCTCGGCAAAATACTTGGAGATGCGATCAATTTTGGAGTCTTTGAAAAACAAAGGAGAGCTTTCAAGGCTAATGGTATTTTGCGAAGATACGGATCAGCTTAGAATTATTGTTAATGAGCTTGCCAGTAAGGGGGTAAATTATCGGATTATGTCTGGAAAGACGCCAGATGCAGAGAGGGCAAAAATAATATCAAATTTTTCATCTGGAAACCTGGATTGCATAGTGGCGATGAAAGTCCTGGACGAAGGGGTGGACATAGGCTTAGCTGAAAGGGCAATACTCATGTCTTCAGCCAAGGATCCCAGGCAATATGTGCAACGTGTTGGCAGAGTCCTTAGAATATACCCTAGCAAGTCTGTGGCTGAAATTTATGATGTAATAGTATATGCGAGCCCGGCAAAGATTGGAACGGGGCTGGCTAAAGTCGAAAAAAGCATAATCAAGGGTGAACTCGAAAGGGCATTTTATTTTTCGAGAACAGCTGACAACGATATTGAATGTTTTAGGACACTGGAAGCTTTTGGGCATAAGATTAATATAGATATCTGGCTTTTTAATGAGCATGATTAAACCACGTGTTGGCAATATAATACATGAAGCTGTTGAAGCTTCTACCCGTGAAATCTGTAAAAAGAAAGATCTAAGCAAAGAAGAAGAAGAAGTTATAAGGAAGCTCGTCAACAACTTAATAACGTTAGCTTATGAGGGGCGTCCCACAGATATACGTGCAATAGATGAATTTATAGAAGAGGCGGCAAATGTTCATTATGTCGATTCACCTGAAGAATTTTAGGTGCTATAAGGATCAACGGATTGATTTTGATCCGTACCCGAAGAGAGTTCTCGATCTTGTTATTGGCGATGCAGGGGCAGGCAAAACCTCGCTCTTCAACGCAATAGGGTGGTGCCTCTTCGGGGATGAAACATCGACTCTTCTACGAGAGCCGGAACAGGATCTCGGCATTCCCAATGTGGATTCTGCACAGAGTGATGTCCCATATGAAGTTTTTGTTGAGCTTACTATCGGAGGCGTTGGGGAAAATGGAGACGGGCAGATCATAGCCAAGCGAACAGCTAAATATGAAGGAAAAAACATGCTCTCAGCAGGTTTTAATGGCAACTTTTGGTTGGCTGTCGCTGAAAACAGCGATAAAGTCGCGTCATATGAAGGGAACGAAGCGGAAAGCAAGCTGAAAGAGTTCTTTAACCGAGAATTCTTAGAATTTTACATGTTCGATGGCGAGTATCTTGCGAAAGGTGAAAATATAAAGGGAAACAACCTTGACCATGCTTTTAGGAGGATGTTCAAAATAGGCGCCCTCAAAGGGCTTAGCCAAAATATAGGTAATTTATCATCTGAATATGGGAGAAAAAGGGGAAATAGTGGAAAATTGCGTCAATTGCAAGAAGAATACTCCAATGAAGATAAACATTTGGAACAAATGAAAAGCGAAAAAGAGGAACTAGGCAAGGAAATAGACCAAATAAATAGAGATATCCAGAATTCCAATAATTACCTTGAAAGCCTAAAGGGAACTATAACGGGCATTGAAATGGTTAAGAAAAAAATCAGCGAGCTAAATGGAGCCCGTACTTTGCTTGAAACTGCAAAGAAAGAGGTTGACGAAACAAGAAAAGCTTATAGGCAATCGATAATCAACGGTGCGTATCTTGAATTATTGAAAAGTGTGGCGCGCAATGCGGCCAGCGCTGTGCACGAGGAAAGCCGTGGTCTACCACCGTATGTAAAGGTCCCATTCCTGGAGGACATAATAGAAAAGCATATATGCATATGCGGGAGGCCCCTTCAAGAAGAAAGCCAAGAACTGGAAAAGGTAAAAGAGCTTAGGGATGCCCAAAACTCAGAGCCCTACGAAGCACAAATGTCGGAACTGGCTACAGTGCTGTCTAAGATTGCAGGAGATAATGGTCCAGGCAAAGAAATTGAAAATTCATTCAAAATGCTGGATGCAAAAATAAAGGAGAAAGATAATTATGAAGGTCAAAAGAATAATATGGAAAATGAATCGAGTGAGCTTAGCAAAGAACAAGAAGATACTTTCCGAAAATATAATAGTGAGAAAGATAAGAGTAGAATATTTAATGATTCTCTAAAAATGAAAATAGAGAGGCAGTCTTCATTGGAAAAAAAGATTGGGGACGCACAAAAAAATAAAGATGAAATAGACTCAAAGATAAATAAGCAAGCTTCTAAAAACAAAGAAGTAGAATTGGCTGAAAGGCAAAAGAAAATAGCCGATATTGCAAAAGAAGTGGTGGACGAGGTAGCCTCAAAGTTGTCCTCGGTCTTTATAAGCTTACTGGAAGAAAAATTTAACGATATAATAAAAGATTTCCAGATCCTTTCTGGAATAACCGCAAGCATAAGGATAGGGGAGTCTAAGGAGCTTTCAGTAAGTATCGTGGATAGCTTCCTAGATCCTGATAGGTCTTATCTCTCAGGTGGTCAGAATCAGGAGATAAACATACTCCTTATAGTCGCTTTTACCCAAGCCCTATCAGATGTGTCCCTCAGTGTGCCTTTTATCGTAATGGATCATCCTTTTTCGAATCTCTCAAAGGACAGAAAAATAGAAGCAATTGAGAAGTTTAGGGATCTATTTAAGGATACCAGGATTTTAATGTTGATACCTCCTGGTGATTTTGATATATCTGGGCAGAGAGAAATAATTGGATCTGCTTGGAGAGTCTCTAATTGCAAAGAAAATAAGGAATGCGAAGCAAAGAAGGAGGTGTTATGATGGCCCTCTCAGGAATAATAGGCGACAAAAGGCTGTTTATTAACACAGAAATTAAAGAAAAATGCCTTGATGTTATGAGGGATAAGCTAAAGGAGGGGGGCGTTCAGGTTGAAGCCATAGACCTTGTGCTGCTTGGGATTGCGGTATTGGCAAAAGAAGATTCTAATGGGATAATGCCACAAGACTGCAGAAACATAGGGAACAACAACAGCGATAAAACTATGATTATAAGCTTAAATAGGCTCTCCGACGAACAACTAGCTGCATTGTTTGCTTTGGCTATTACCAAGTTGGGATCAGCTAATGTTATTAAGGACGTAGGTGGAGCTGTTGAGCTTTGGCAAAAGCTTGGAGAAGATGGACTAAAAAAGCTATACTGCCAGTATTTTTTGGATTTTGGAAGCAGCAACCCAGATATTTTAGGGTTTTTCGACAATATATTTTATTTGCTAAGGAATAGTGAATAATAATATAATATTCATATTTTAAATACCAAAAGCATTAAAGAGTTTGGGCAATGATGGCATGTTGTTGCCATAAATAGAATAAGTCCTGTTATGATTTCTGTTCTAGTTGCAACAAAAGGACGATATCACGCAATAGAAAATCATGGTCCAAAGCAGAAAGAATGAGAAATATAGCGCTGAAAATACCCGCTCCTTGTAGGTCAGGCTGTCCACCTTTCCTATCTCGCCTTTGTCATCCTACGATCCTTTTATGCCCCTGATAGTTGGTAATAATCGTTTTTTGTCCTGGATCTTAAATTTAAAGGTTCAACTTTTGAGTCCAGAGGAAGATGGTTATTATTTTTGAGGAAAACATCTATTTTTTCATCACTCTTTGATTTAGCACTCTGTGAATCAGGACTTTCGCTGATGATTTTTATGTGTAGTTTTTTGCATAAATAAATAATTTCTAACAACATATTAATTGTTGACAATGTATTTTATGTTGATTTTGAAGGTCACAAGGTTATCGTTCCTGAGGAACAAGATTTTAGGGTTTATTTCAATAAAACCCTGAAAGTATTCGTTATAATTCGCATTGCATTGCGTGCATACATATCCCTTGGTAAAGATAGGACTATTAAAGATATATTTTCTGACTCAAAAACCCTCTTAATACCATTTTATTATATTATAAAAGCATGACGAGATAAAATTGAAGGGTTAAAAACGGGCATCACCGATAAAAACGTAAGAGGAGATTAATACACAGAAGATAGAAAATTATATATGTTTATTAATAATACAATTGTATAGCAAAATAGGAAGTCGATTTAATGCCTATAAAACCGCGTGAGTTTAAGAATGGAGAAACCAAAAATTCGTGGGAACAGATAGTCTATCAAATTCTTGGAGATGGGCAAGCATATAGTCTCAGTGAGCTTACTGAAGAGGTAGGGATAATGAGCCCAAAATTAAATAAGACAAATAAAGGACAGATTACGGCAACAAAGAATCTCGAACTTATTGAATATATGCTAAAAAAAATTAATTTTGAATCAACACTGAACGAAATGGAAGCCGATGGCAGGATAGTATCAAAGTACGTAAGTCAGAGCAACGGAAGTTCAATCAGATACTTTATGCGTAAAGATCTTTTTGAGCGATATTAATTTTACACCAAAGATATAGGGGATATACGTGAAGCCTTTTCTAAAGGTGGTTTTTAACTAAAACCACTTTGCATTTGGTTGTTTTACGTACATTTATCCGACTTAAATCGGGCACGGTAAAATAACTGGTCATCACGAACACGCTATTATCCCGGTGATCCATTAGTACCTCCCTTATAAAATGCCTGCTTTTGACCTTCCTACCCTGATCAATGACTTGTTCCCTGATTCTGCTTCTGATGGGTTTGGCTGCTCGGCAACCTCTTCTTGTTTTGGCATTTCCTCTGAAGGACTCTCGGATTCCGCAGCTTATCAAAACTGTTCTCAAAACTGTCCTTTCTCAATACTTTTCCATCCGCATCCAGAGTGGTGCATACAATACTTTTTGTTGATATATCCATTCCAGTATACGTGGGATCATCTCCTAACTTACGGTGATCCCACAATAACAACGGATAGATGTTAATTTTCCCTATGCCGCAATCTTAAACATCACATCACACTCGGTCTGTCCACATTTGGTTTATTTTCAGTCGGTTGGTTCTTATTCTCTTTCATATCTTTATTTTCTTCTGCCATTATTTTCCCCCCTTCTCTATTGCTTTGTTCAATATCGCTATGTCCTGGATATTCTGTATACGCTCTTTGTATGCCTTTTCCTCTTCATGTTCCTGGAGCCGTTTTAAGTACAGTTCTGTTAGATCATCATACAGATTCTCTATGGCGATTTCTACAAATTCGTTCCAGTTCGCTCCCATGTTCTCGACACTTTCCCTATAGGTCTTTTCTATCTCTATATATGTATTTGCTGCGTCCAGTTTTCGGACTGTGTCCTTGGCCATTGTGTGTGAAAGTGTTGAGGACATCTCGCTGTAATATTTTTTCATTGTAGGGTCCATTAGTGGATCCTTCTTCAGCTCCTCTTTTGCATGTTCATCTTTTGCTTCGTTCTTCTTCTGTTTTAGGTCGGCCACTATTTTCGCTATGGCACGTCTGTCAATGTCTGTATTTTTGGCGATTTGATATATACTTTCCCCGCTGGAATATGCTTTTCGTATTTTCCCTCGAAGTTCATCATCTATTTTATGTTTCACAAAATTATTATGTCACAGCTATATATTATGATTTGCACATATTTGTACCTATGTACATTTCTCTTTGATTTGTATATGCACATAGTGAATAGAATTAATTTCTTTGTGTTTTGTAGGATTTCCCGTAACTATGTTTGAAAAAGTTTCCAGAAAAAAATATTGAAATGCACAGGATATGCACATAGGTACATTTGTTGTACATTTGTTGTGCATTTCAGCTTTTTTATATATACAAATTGGACACTCTGTTTTTTCAGTGCTATACTGGGATTTATGACGATATGTACATACTGTACAGTCCGAATGTACATAGGTACAAATATCTCGATTTTGAAATGTACCTATGTACATAACCTGTGCATTTAATTGCACAATGAAATGTACATAGTCGGTTTAATTCAATTCTTCAGTATTTTACGGACTTTTCTGTGTATATACAATGTGGCGTTACATTCAGAAATGTACAGTAAATGTACAGGAAATGTACAATTGCACATAGTTTTTTACTATAGCCTATTACATGCACTCATAATATACGGCATGAAACCTGCAGAAACTCGAAGGTTAGATCGGAAAATGAAAAACTATGTACATTTGTGCAAATAGGATCGGGACGGTTAACATTTTATGAGGATTATATTCTTCTTATATTCCGGGAGTTTTTTTAAATCGTACTATATAATAAGAGCATCTGATAAAATCTCCCCCCGTCTTATTCCTGATCAGTGCAATAAGGCAAATGTCACTTTAAAGTCATGTTGTCAGGCAGGGGAGATATAGAATTACTCCCAGGTTCATTTTCGTTTAATTTTGGCCCATTTAAGTCCATTTCCCTCGGTGTCTGGAGATAACCTCTGTGGAGGTTCCGGGCCATTTTCTGTTTCTCCTCTTCAGTGAATGGAACTCTCCTGAGAGCTTTCCTTACGAACGGTACAGTTTCCGCAACATTGGGAAACATGGCTATGGGAAAATGAAGCATCAGTTCCGTATCATGGATATCAATGTCAACATTAATCAGCTCTCCAAGTGGACGCCAGAGCCTCTTGTGGTCCCTCAGATAAAGGCCCAGTTCCGATTCGGAATACTTGAAAACATGGGAAGGGACTTTGAAATAGGGGAGTTTGGGCCCTGAACCTCTTACCCTTATCATTTCCGCATAACTATTGTCTCGAGCCCCTGGGATATATTCTTCAGCCCTCTCTGTTCTAAAAGATCGTCCTAATGACTCTAACTGGAACGTCATAGGATACTCACCGTCACTATTGCCCCCTTGTTGACTATCAGTTCCTTTTTGGTAGGCAGTTCAATACTAAGCATATATGCCCCTAGAGAGGTCAACTTCCCTGACTCGCTTCGTCCGTTAACAAGTGTAACAACGATGGCCCTCCCTATATGTGAAGTGTTCAGAGGTTCTGGATTACTATAATTCCTGAGGCCTTCCAGTTCTTTTTTGCTATCTCTTCTTTCGTTTCCGTTTTCTATTCTTTTATTTTCCATTTTTTCACTTCTTCATTTCAACAACGATCGCTTTCACAAGCGATTCTAACAAAGTCTCCCGTTCCTCGATTCGCTTAAAGTGCCGTGTGTCAAACAATACGTTGTTGCCTCCTATGCTCACAACACGAATTGCAAATAGTGAATTCCATGCGTTGTCGTCTTGTTCAAGTTTCAACACCACGCGGAGTTTGCGAGTTTTCTTCGCCAGAAAGAAATATTTTCGGTGCGCGAAAATTGCGTCGAAGTCCGCGTTATCACTGGTTCCCGGGGGATATACTGTGTCTTCAATTAACGAGACTGCCTCGGTTTCACCGATCAGGATTGCCCACTCACCTAAGGCGAGACGCCGATAAACCATGAGATACACTTCTTCGGCATTTAGTATTTTGACACCCGTACGCTCCTCTTCAAAATCTGTTTTCATGTCGAATCACCTTTATCGAAAAAATCTCTTACGCCTCCGTTGACAAATTCGGCATTGACTGAATATGCGCCAGCTTTGTTCTTTAGGAAGGCACCTTCTTTGGTCAGTTCTTCGCATAACTCGTAAATGGTGGAAAGATCGACATCTGGAACCGGGAGCATATCAAGAATGGCTTTGGGCGTCAAAGAATGATATTTAGTGTCTGGGGCTTCCTTTTCTACAAAATCGAAAAGGAACTTTCTCGGATTCTTTAACCATTCCGTCTTGGCACGATCGAGAGTGTCTCTGAATCGCTCTTTTCTATCTTCGACCAGTTTTAGGATCCCAGATTGTAGTTCATTGTCAAAATATATTGTATGTTCGAACTCGATTCCAGGTTGATAAACATGACCATAAAGGGGAAAGTCCTTCATCACTATGTATCTGTATGTTTTGGAATTTTCACTCGAGGCATCGGATTTTATGGGCTCGTATTGCGATTTGCTTTGGTCACCCTGGTCCTGAGGCTTGTCATCTTGAGAATGAATCGGACGCGGTGTGATTTCATCGCCAGAGCCGGAAATATTGGTTTCTGGTGATTGATTTGTCTTGTGTCCGATCCATGAGGGCATTCTTAACGCATGATCATAATAAGTCTTATCCATGCAATTTTTTCCACATGCGTAGACTTGCCCCAACGAATCAGGCACCGGTCCGATCGTCAGCGGAGCATTGGAAAAATAGGCTTCCCATGAGAGATCGCCTACTGTCCGATTCATTTCAGAATCCTGATCTGGGTCGTCATTGCTGTTCCATGTTACATAGGTGACGATCTTCCGTTTCCCCTTAAACTGCCCTTCCTCGATTGTTTTTTTCTTGAGAGTGTAGCCGTTGCCCGAAAGCCATGCGGAAAAGGTTTTCGGCTTAACAGGCTCGATCTGTTTTTTAGTGCACCACTCGGTGTATTGAGTGTAGAGGTCGTCAACAAGGACCCGTGCAGCTAGATTCTCTTCAGTAATTGTTTCAGCTATGTTGCGATCCAATGTGCTTGACTTTACAACCTTTCTTTGAATGGATTCCGGTTCAGACTCCAAGTTCTGCGCCCATACCCTCACACTATCAGAATAAAACGCCCATGTGTCCTCTATTGCAGCGTCCCCAATTTCGCCAGTGAATTTCCATCCGTTTGCAACAAGGTAAGAAAGGCCGATAAGGCCATTCAAAAAGAAGCCATCAAGGGATTCAAGCATGCGTGGCTTTAGGTTGTTATCTCTGTCCTTATCCGATACCGGGTGGGTAAAAACAAGAAGAATGCGCCGCCACGCTCCCCCAGCTTGATCGAGCTTAAATAAAGGAGGCGTGGTGGCCCATATGGCCTTGAAGGTTGGTTTCTCTATAGTGGGATCTTTAAACTTCTTTTCGATCTCCTGAGGCTCGCCGCCGAACAGATCGTTAACATCGGAAAAATCATGTATTTTGTTATGCTTCAGATCTCCAGAGATCAGCGCAAGTTTATTCTGCAAGTTTTGCCGGCTGAAGTGTTCCCTTGGATCAGTTAGCTTATGGGGGCCGGCTTTAGCGAACAGAGTTAGTTCACCAAACGTCAGAAGTTCCTGCACGGCTGCCAGATGGGTGCCCTTTCCACTTCCTGGATCACCCACAATGATAAGGATAGTCCTTTCAGTTGGCAACGGATATTTTGTTATAATGAGATATCCGACCATTTCATAATATTTCCTCGCGCCATCTATGCCCAGAGTCCTGACAGTGTATTCCCACCATTCCCTGGCCTGAGCTGCTGAGTTTTCGTTCAAAAGGTTTGCATTAATTGCATATGTTAAATAGTGAGCCGGGTTGAATGGAACTATATTGACACAGATTCCATTTTTAGTTTTGAATCCCTCGATTGTGCAATCACGTAACGCAATTCGAAAAATACCGTCTTCTGGAGGAAGGTTTAGTTGTTCGTTGTGTTTTACGTTTCGTGCTTTCAGGCGACTTGAAATTTCATCAATGGAATGGTTTCGTATCTCTAAGCCTCCTGGCTGTTGCAGAAAAAACACAAGCTGTTTTATTGTTCTTTTAATCTCTTTTTTCTCCCAATAATCAGCACTGCTTAGAGACTGTTCAAGCCGCATGATTTCCGCCTTGACTCGTTCGTCGTACATTGCATGGATGTTCTTTGCCTGCTTCAGCATAAGCTTCCTGATCCTTTCCAGCTCGCTCGCAACTATAACTTCACCATCAGGCCTGTAAAAATATTTGAATGCATACAACGTCAGCCGGCCAATCTTTGCACCTGGTGCGTTCAATGCCAAGAAATTCATAAAGCCTTGAAATTTATCAGCAGTGAGCGATGTCAGATCCTGTGAAAAGTAATTTGAATATTCGGTCATGCCCCGTGAAATACGGATTATTCTATCACTCGTGTACATCCAATCATTGCTTTCATCCTCTCTCTTTGCTGCAGTGTTGGTTTTCTCAAACTCTCTAAGAGCCTTCTTATCGAACCTGTTATTTTTGGCATCTTCACGAAAATAATCAGCAATAAATGATCTCATTTCATGAGAAATTTTGATACTGCTTAACGCATTCAATGTATTTTCAATTCCAGAAATCCTTTTTCGTTTGCACTCTTCGAGAAAACTATGAAAATCGGATTCTGTTTGAATTGAATCAGAAAACTTAGATCCCTCTGAAGCACCATCTCTCTGGGAAACATAATTATCTGTAACTTTATTATCTTCTGTCATTCTTTGCCTCCGCTCTTTTTTTGGTGCAACATTCAAGGTTCCGCGATTTACTCTGAAGTTGATTAGAAAGATCAGGTTTGCAGATGAGAGTTCGTTCACTGAGCACTTACCTTTCCCTCCTATACCTTGCTGATCAAAACCTCAACTATTCCAAGTAGTTCCTGCGGTTCTACATAGTCCGGCAATGATGATAGGACAGAACAAATCTCGTTGTCGGGGAATTTAGAACAAAAGTCTACTTTTAGTTTTTTGAGGTTAATCATGTGTCGGCCCCCGAATTAAGAGATCACCGTTTTGAGTAAGAAAAACTGTTACACTCCCCCCCTCCATTAGATCATTGTTCCTAACCCACAGCGGTGGAATTGTCATTTGATAACCATTGCGACTAGACTTTACCGTTATTTTGCGTTTACCTAGACTGATAGTGTATTCGAGCATCAATCACATATAGAAACCAATAACTTTTATATTTGGTATCTATCCACAGACAATCAAAAGAACTTAATATTTAAGGTGAACTACTGTGAAAGAAGCTAAAGAGGAAAAAGGAAGAAAGAGAACATCGGAGGAACTAGACAATCTTGTGATTTCTAAAATAGAAGAACGACCAGATGGAATAGGATTCAACGAAATAAAGGAATCTCTTAAAATCTCACCCTCTGTTTTGGCCCGTCATCTTCATGAACTTGTTGATTCTTTGAGGGTTGAAAAAAGCGGTGAGCTTTACAGAATTGAGGGACTGGGTTCGTTTCGGACAATACTGAGTATCTGTATGAATAAAATAGTAAGTTATATAGATACAAAAAGGAATCCCGATAAGCTAATAATGGCTCTTAACGAGCTGGTAGGCGCTCCAGGAAATCCAGTGCCCCAAAACTTGAAAGCAAAATATATCTCTTTAATTCAGCCAGATGAAATTCTGGAACTGATAGAGCTTACTGAAGAGATTTGGGATTCAAAGAAACTGAAAGACATAGAGTGGTACGAATTCCCGCTTACTCTGTTTACAACAGCATCTCTTAAAGAATGGAAGAGGCAACATCCAGAAGAGGATATAAATAAGGAAATCTGGCGGCTTATAAAGTCGCTCGAAGAGAAAGTTTTCTCTGAGATTCAAAACGAGATCAAGAATTATAATGGCGAAAAACAGGATATAACAAATGGAGATAATCGGCATTTGACTGAACTTTGGGAACTGTACATATCGGTAATGGTAGAGTGCAGGTATTCCGGGCTTTGGGATGTTATAGATCACCTTTTTAAAGAGCCGACTGATTTAGAATCTGAGCGCTATTATTATATGTTCCTCTTACAGCTTTTCACGAGCAGTTCGCTCATGTCAGGTTACGGTATCGAGGTTATGAAATTAAATCAGGGAAAGTTATTTTCGCTGGCTATGAATACACAAAAAGATAAAGAATCTAGAAGAGTTTTCTTCGAAAATTTAAGGCGAAAAGTTTTGGAAAATGCAGGTGATCTTTGACCTTGGATATTCAGAACGGCAGTTTCATCACAGCCTTTCCATTCGGAAGGGATGCCTGGAATTCATACCCCTTCTCGAGATAGCTGCCAATTTCATCGATATTCACGAGTCTCTGCTTTGAACCATTACCAGTCATTGCACCGGTTACTTTGTCTCTCAGCAACTTCTGGAATGTCTCGTTATCCATCTCGTCGAGTTGCATGTGATCTATCTCGTCCTGTTTATAACCGACAGCAAGGAGGAGCTGCTGTTGAAAGTACGTCTTTGCCTCATTCTCTGAAGGCTCCGATACCATTGTCTCAAGATACTTTGTGCATTTCTTATAAGAAGACCGCATCTCCTCTATCATATCAGGTGGCAGTCGCTTGTTCGTGCTGTATCTTGCTTCAATGTCTCCTTTATGTCCCATCAAGAACTGCCTCCATGGGTGCGAAATTAAGCCCTTGCTCTCTGCTATGTCCATAGCAGTTGCAAAATACGCTCTGAGGACATAGGGACGCATCTTAATCCCCGCTGAGACCATGGCTTCCCTTATATCGCGTGTCACAAGTGCTGTCCGGAGATAACTGTTAGTTGTAATTCCTCGTGGGTCAAACTGCAGTAGAGGAGAATCTACAGTTAGTTCTTCTCCCATCTTCCTTCTCTCCTCAAGGTATTCTTTTATATATGTTACACTCTCTTCCGGTATGAATGAAAAATACTGGTTACTCGTTTTGCTTAATCTGCTTCTTACAAAGACAATGGACGGAACATTCACAAAGGTAACCTCCTTTCCTAGTTGGAGATCCTTGATGTCACCCAATCGAAGGCCGTCGGTTCCTTCATAATTTCCGAGTGATTCTGGTCTAAAGCCTGTGAAAGCCATCATGGCAATCGCAACTCTCCCTCTTGGGGTTGCTTTTCTGATTATCTTCGCAAGCTCATCCCTGTTTGGTACTCTCTCGTTGACTAGAGTAGGTGATTCATTCTCTCCTGAAATGTTAATATCAAGCTTCATGTCAAGGTTGTGGAACTTAGTCCATGATCTTAAAACTCTCTTGAATCTTGCAATATAGGATCCAGCTTTACCTTTCTTTTCAAGCTCTCTTACGAAATCGGCAAATCCGTTTTTGAAAACGAAAGGGTTCTCCTTTACATGGTTTATTATGGATTGAGGGTCATCACCAGTCAATTCGCAGTAGTACCCAAGTGTCCTAAGATAAACAGTAGCGGTAAGTATCGATTTGGCTCTTAGATTCTCAAACCACCTTCTTACATCAGGGTCCTGAAGCATGTTTTCATACTTAGCAACATAGGTCATATATAGGGTAACAACTGTCTGTTTATAAAGTATTCGCTTAATACTTTATGCGGGCTCGCCGGGATTTGAACCCGAGTCTTCGGCTTCGAAGGCCAACAGGATATCCTGGCTACCCCACGAGCCCAAATGGTAATCGGTGCTCTGTTAATTATTTTGTCTACCTCTTTAAAAGGAATT
>JAJZXP010000457.1 GCA_021806345.1 Thermoplasmata archaeon
TCGGCGCAAAATATTCAAATGAGGATGGGTTCATAATTGCCTAACAAAAGACGATATTTAACATTTACGAGCGTGAAATAATGGATTTTTGGATTATGCGGGAAGACTGTGTCCTCGATCCTACCCGGACCTTTTTGGGCAACCTATCATCTCCCCCCTGTTCTTCATCAGGGATGTCACTGTGCCGATGAATGCAAGTGCTGAGGATATGCATGGACGTACATGTGAGGCGCTAACCGGACTGTATGCCCCAATTGTGAGCAGCACGTAAACGTAAGAAAAAACATGGGAGATGAGTCGGATGAATAGTGGCATGCCCAGTGGCATATGCCAATCACATGCCATAGATGCGGAAACAGCGTTTGCTAGGAAAAATGATAGGAAATGGCATGTTGTGATGCCGAGTTCCTATTATTATATACACATGATTCAAGCGGCGATCCCGGGTCGATTTTTCGACCGCTTTAAATACCGGAGCTTGAAATAATGAGAAATACAGGATAAAGAGCAGGAAGAGGTACTCAAGGCAGGTATGGTCAATGTACGGTAAGTCCATAATCGTGAATTCAATAGAAAGTGAAGATGAAGTAAATAAGGGAAAGGAGGAGTCAAGAAATGGCACAGAAATGGATAACAAAGGGAAAAGGACAGGAGAGCAAGCACATAAAGCTCGAGGACAGCAGGAAACTTATGGAAGTTCAGGTCAAAAACCGAGGCCTTCCGTTAAGGATCTGGAAAGCGATGCATGGGCCTGAATTTCCTTCCAATTCGATTGATACCGCAATTATAGTTGATTACTAACGTTATTATACTTTCAATCCCTCTCTTTATTCATGGTAAACGTGGAAAGATATCATATTGAAAGGAAGATGACGATTGAGGACCTGAACAGGATCATAAGGAGCCTCGAGAGAAGTACCAGGGTACTGAAGAGGCTCCTCTTCATAAGGTACAGATATGATGGTGATTCTGTGGAGGAGGCTGCAGCGAGGATCGGGATCGCAAAGATGATGGGTTACCAGTGGCAGGACAGGTGGAACAGGGATGGATACAAAGGACTCATACCGAGATACGCAAAGAAGGGACCGTCCAAGCTGTCCCCCGAACAGAAGAATAGACTCAGGGAAATGTTGCGTGAAGGATCGTACACGACGGCGCAGGTGCGTTCCGTTATCATGGTGAACTTTGGCGTTGAATATACCATGAAACAGGTGTGGGTAATCCTAAAGGGATGGAAGATGCATCACGCGAAACCCTATGTACATGATAAGAGGAGACCGGCGGATGCTGAGGATGCACTAAAAAAAACTTAGGGAAAGTAACGATGCGAAGATCCATCCTGGGGTTCTTCGACGAAAGCTCTCCACAGACCACTGCCAATACCGTAAGATTCTGGTCCTTCGATAAACCCGTCATGGTAAAGGATACGTCAAAGTACAGGGCCAACACATTCGGCTTCTATGCACTGAACGGAAAGAGCGTCATACAGTTCCATGACCGTTCCCGCAAGGAACATGTCTGTAGGTTCCTTGCGGCCATAAGGAGACGTAATCCGAAGCGGAGGATCATCCTGATTCTGGACAATTTCCCGGCACATCATGCGAAGAAGGTACTCAGGAAGGCCAGGAATCTCCGGATAAGGTTGGCATTCCTGCCGCCCTATTCTCCCGATCTCAATCCCATAGAATTCATATGGAAGTCCATCAGGAGAATAGTTTCCGAAGAGGCGATAAACTCCGAAAGGGATCTAAAGAAGGTCATAAGAAGGGGATTCAAGGAGCTATCTTCCATGGGATCATTCGCCAGCAGTTGGAGAAAGAAATTCATTATAAAAGTATAGAACAGTCAGTAATCAACTATAAACTAATATTTGAAAGGAATCTAAAACGAGCGTTGGAAGTAGCTTCATTTTACGTTGACTTATTTTCATTGATTGGAAACGTATCAAAACTTTTAACAAAAGATGGACATACATGCTACGGAGTCGGAAACAGAACAGTTAATTCTATGCTGTTGCCAACTTATGAAGCAATAAAAGATTTCTTTGAGTGTTTTGGCCTTGAGTATGTTACAACACATATACACGAAATACCTAACAAAAGAGTGCCAGCTATGAATAGTCAAACTAATGTAGCGGGAGAAACCAGTAATACCATGCTAAATCAATACATTGTCGTCCTTAAGCAAATATAAATAAAGCTTCTTGATGATATAACTAGTGGGTATGAGAAGTGAGGAAAAAAGGAAGACAAATCAAGCAGATCAGGTTTCGAAATTTTGGACCAATAAAAGATGGCACAATCAAGGTGAAGCCATTGACTATATTTATTGGGCCAAATAACGCTGGAAAATCCTACGCTGCGACTTTAATTTATGCTCTCAATAACGCCCTAGGTTGGAAGCGAACATTACCTAGCCGGTCCAGACATGGTATCTACAAAATATTCTTTGATGAATTGGAGAAAAATCTAATCAATTTGATTTCTGAACACTTTGCCAGCAGCTTTGATCATGAGGTGATGAATGAACTTAAGATAAGAGCTGAGCAAATAGAAAAAATTAGACAAGCATATTTATCTACAGTTGAGAAGAGTATTAATGATCTAATAGCTAGGGAGTTTGGTGCCGAAACGAAAGACTTAAGGAAAGATGGGACTCAATCTTTTTACGTTGATTTTGAAACTAATATTGATAAATTGCAGATAGTAAGTCATGGTAATAAGATTCGGTTGAAAAACCTGTCAAAGTGGGAAAAAGATATTACAGTAAGATTCAAAAATCAGTCTGACGAATCGGGGGCACAAGGAAGACATAGATTTTATGACATCAAACGGGAGGGTAATATATTCACTGTATCCTTAGTAACTCCGTTGAATGTATTCATGATGGAGAAAAATACATCTGAGAGAAGAAAGCTTGAACTTGCAATTGCTGAACTTTCAATTGAGTTGATAAGCAGTATACTTGAACTTCCTGACATAAGATTTTATCCCGAAGAAGATAGTTTCTACTACCTTCCAGCTGCTAGGTCGGGTATACTTCAGGGTCATAAAGTTTTAGTTGCGAATATGGTGCAACTCATACCGTCGACGTTAGGGGTTTCTGACATGAGGTTTGAACGCTTTTCAGGAGTGGTGGCCGATTTCTTATCAAATATAGTCGAAATAGATAATACGAAAAAGCCACTTTTTAATGTAGCGACGGATTTCGAGGAGAAAATTATCACTGGTAATATCGAACTTCTGCCTCAAGAAAACAAAATTAATCTTGCAATTGAGTACAAGTTCGGGAAGATGCACATTCCGCTGAATAGGTCTTCTTCAACTGTTTCTGAGCTGGCCCCTATATTTCTTTTCTTAAAACATCTTTTAGACGAGGGAGACACAATAATAATTGAAGAGCCTGAAGCTCACCTGCATCCTACTAATCAGAGGATTTTAGCTCATCTCATAATTGCTATGATCAGAAATAAGTTGAATGTTTTAATTACGACCCATAGCGAAATTTTGTTAGAAGAAATAAACAACCTAATAAAGATAGGAAGTCTACCCGCAGAAACGAGAAAAAACCTGATTGGGGATAAAAACATTTTCCTAAACTCAGATGAATTATCTGTCTT
This sequence comes from Thermoplasmata archaeon, assembly GCA_021806345.1. Next base: position 3,620 of record JAJZXP010000457.1, read on the forward strand.
CAACTTTGAATATAACTTAAACCCACGCGGAACTATGATAAGAGAACTGCACGTAGATGAAAAGGAGGGAATACCTCAGGATGAGTTCATAAGGGTACACGAAGAACTGTATTCACAATACGTGACTCTAAGTGATTTGAACGCAGAGAAACCGGAGGAATAAGAGTGAAAACTTTAAACAAATCCTGTCCCTATCGTGTTGCTACGGTTGATTCTTGCGCTGAAAGTGGTTGCCTTGTGCAATTTAATGCTAACTCTAATCTCATTATTCTTAAAGGGGAACGCGTGAGAGATGTTTTTCTCAATATACAAAACCTGAAAAATACTGGAATTAAGGCAGCAGACTATATTTTAATAAAGAGTAACAATTCGGTTTTTAAATTCTTTCTTTTAGAAATGTCAGTAAATCTCCACAAACCTTCTGTGTTGAAATCTAAATTTGAAAATAGTTTAGATCATTTGGATAAGATAATTTGTTGCGAACAAGAACAAATAAATAGATTTGAGGTAAAGCTAATTGTTGCTTTTAAAAAAGTCTCAAACTCATCTCAATTTCAGGTCATTTTCAGATCTACAAGCATCAAATTTAAGGGTAAGAACCTCGTTCTCAGAAATGTCAGATGTAATGGACATTTAGAGATTTAGTCCTTGATTGAATAGTAAATTCTCCGGGCGGTCAGCCTTCCGTAGGCGGCTCTTGGTCAGTCATAAGAGCCACCATGGAGGGATAAAATGGATAAACAAAAGAAGAGTATAGATCGAATGAACAGTTTCGTAGTTGGAATAGATCTTGGAGAAAAGGAAAGCTTTGTTGGACAGATAAATTGAATGAAGGGGAGAAGATGAGGACAATTATTTCGTTGCAGGTGGTATATGCTCCGGTAAATTAAATAAGTGACAGAAACTTAATAGTCTGTCGATGAGTGTGAAGGAGTCTTATATAGAAGCTGAACTCTATAGAATATTCAAGAATGCTATTGAAGCAACACCTGAATTTTTTGGGGTTACTTTTACGGATATTAAAGACCGAATGAAGGTATCCAGTGGAGAAGCAGATATAGTAATCTTTGGAAAAGTTGTAGGTGAGCCATTCACAATCGTGATAGAGACAAAGAAACGCGGGAAAAAATATGATCAAAGACTTGACCCGTACAGCATAACCGTGATTGGCCAAGCCCTGGGATACGCTGCAGCTTTACAGTCAAGACTTATTGCAACCACAAATGGAGACATTTTCGTAATTTTTGATGTCAACAAGCAGGGAACGATATTGCAACGCCGGGTTGGAAAAAGCTACAAAGTCGAGATGAATCAAAATTTTGCGCTCTCTGTGTTCCGCAATATATCCCTTTACCTAACTGGAAGGTTGGAAACAGTTGAACTTGGCGATGCTTTCATTGAAAGGCTAAGGTATTTCCACGCTTTGATCTCACCCTTTGTGTATGATTCTCTCGAAGAAGAGTTGCTGACCAATCGGGCATTCGAGAATACATTTAGCAAGTGGCTTAAAGAACAGGGCTTCAGCCTTACAAATGCGGTTAAGCACAATGTTGCCGAACAAGCAGCCTACCTTATCATGAACAGAATAATTTTTTATAAGACCCTTGAATCTTACCAGAAAAACCTTAAGCTACTCCCTCTTGTGGCACAGCCAGACGAAGAGTTTAATCCAAGAACGCTACAGGATCGTATTGGGGATTGCTTCAATTATATTGTTTCATCCATAGACTACGAAGCGGTTTTCACCAAGTCACACATATTTGATGAAATTCCATATTCAGGCCCATTGCTAAGTTATTTGAATGACTTCATAAGGGATATTGAGCAATACAACCTCTCCGAGATCAATAGGGATGTTATTGGAGAGGTCTACCAAAGGCTAATCCCGATAGACGAACGGAAGAGGCTGGGGCAATACTATACCCCGAATCAAGTAAGCGATCTGATAACGCGATTCTGCATAAGAAATAGCGATGATACA
>JAJZXP010000276.1 GCA_021806345.1 Thermoplasmata archaeon
CCATATCAATACTGAAAAAGGATTGGATTTAGTGTTTAAAAAGAATGGTAGAACATATATTGGTGAGGCAAAATTCATAACTGATAGTGGGGGAACGCAAACAAACCAGCTGAATATTGCATTAGATATTGCGAAAAAAGACAGTGATTATATAGGCAGTATTGCAATAATTGATGGGATACCATGGATTAATCGTTCTTATTTAAATAAAATAAAGGTAGAAGCCGTTAATAAAAACGTTTTAACTGTTCTACTACTTCCTGAGTATCTCTCAAATCTTTAATACTTACAGTTGTTAGTATTTCTTTTACTTGTTTTAAGCCTAAATATTTTCTTATATATTTGGGATTGTCCGTATATTTGTATGTCGTCATAAAATCCCCTCCGGTTTTGTCTCTTAAATCATTCAAAATTTTATTAAATAGTTCCATGAGAAAGCGACTTTCCTCCGCACTTAATTCAGGTTCGATGAAAACTTGTATTGGATTTGTCCTATAAGTGGAGCCTTGAACAAAAATTCCATCGGCCCCAAATTCATCACGTATTGAATAAATACCTGCTTTACCATTGAGAGAGCCCGTATCGACTGTTCTAATGAATAAGGGGTTTGATTTTATTTTCCTATATAATAAATCATTAACATAGAAAATCTCCTTTGAGTATTTCCCGTTTACATAATTTTTTGAATTCACAAGTATAACCTCATGTCCACCCTTATTTTTAACAATTTCATTATAACTTAGATAAAATTTTACATTTAGATGGTCTCTTTTGAATTCATTTTTCAAGTAATCAGAATACTGATTATTAGGTTTAAACTTGTTTTTCTCGAGTAATGTATATCTCAATTTTTCTACTTTACTATTTATTTTATATGCATCAAAGTCTATTTTACTATTAAGTAAATTTGTCCATGCAAAATTGACTATCAAAACATTAGTTCCTGTATAATCAAAAATCTTTTTCTCAAATATATAACAGCTATTTATTTTATAATGTCGCAAAAAATCTTTTCTAATTTTATTAGTCCCTGCATCTGAAAATAAAAAATTAGATGGAATAACGTAGATCATATTTTGTATCTGATGTCTTAAATCGTTCATTAGAGCTATTTGATATAAGTCCTGATACCCTTTGTTGATTCCATTAAAATATACAAGTTCATTACTTGCCTCTTTATGTTTTCTAATATATCCTAAGTAAAGGTAAGGCGGATTTGTAATATGAAATATTGGGAATTCACCATCAATTTCTGGGTAATCCTTTATAGTGTCTCTAACGCTTATGTTTTCTCTTGCTAATTCCTTTGAGATGCCATAACCAATAACGGTATTGATAGCTTTGTCAACGGCTTCTTGATTTATATCAAAACATAAAATATGTTCCTTAAAAAATAAAGGCCTATCTTGTTTGGGAACCAGATTTAATATAGGGAATATTAAATTCCCTTCGCCACAAAATAAATCAACCCATTTATAGTCATAAATGTAATTTTGTATTTGAGGCAATATATATTCATTGAATATTTCTACAGGCGTAAAATGTATACCATAAATTCTTCGATCTAAAATCTCATTATTTGCCATTTATTATCTCTTATATCTATTCCCGTATTAAAATATGTTCCCCTTTACAAGTGTGTTGAGTAATTTCTCAAAATAGTTTATTCCAGAATTAAATTGGGGTTGTGGTGTTCATGCCCAACCCCAAGAGTTGTAAAACAAAGAAGGATAATAAAGTTTGACCTCTATACAATGAATCGCTCGTTAAAAGGATGGAGAATCTTCTCGATTTTAGTGCAATCGAGAATATTAAAGAGGATCTGGCAAAACAGAATAGAAACAAGGTAGGTAGACCTTTCATATTGCCTGATACTGTAGTGGAGATATTCGCTCGTCTGCGATCGGTGTTCAATGCACCTTTCTAGATCCAGAATTCTCTTCTTAGAAAGATGAGTGGCCTGCTTGGAATACCTAAGATCACATATTCCGCCATATATCTCAGAATTAGGAAGATCCAGGTACCTGAGATATGTAATCCCTCTGTTTCTATGGCCATAGATTTAACAGGTTTCAAGATTACGATAAGGGGTGACTGGCTCTCAGACGAGTGTGACAAGAAAGAGAGGTAGGATAAAGTTGCATGCTTCTGTGTGCACTGATCATGTGAATGCACAGAAGGTCGCAATCATGTCTGCGCATAAGCAAGATTCTCAAATATTGCCTTTGCTTGTGACAGGAAGGGAGGAGGATCAGATATTTGCAGACAAGGCATATGATTCCAGAAAAATATTCAATCTTCTCGATGCAAAATGATACCGATGTAATTGTCCTCAGAAAAAACTTCAGGACAACACCAAGGGGATCTCCTCTTAGGCATAAGACAGCAAGACAGTGATAGTTGAGATATATTTCTCAGGACTGAAAAGAGTTATCGTTGGAGTCGGGATCACTTTTTCCTTCAGAGCATATTCGAACATTTTTGTATCTGATTCGTTCATGAATTCGTAGACGTGCTCATTCGGGTTGAACATAATAGCGAAGTCGAGAGCCTGCTGTTCCGGGTTAATTTATTCCCTGCCGGATATCTGTTTAACCTAGGTCTTGACATCCTGGAGGAACTTGTTCTTGTGGAATTCCCTCTCCTCATCGGTATTTGCGTCCAGGTATGCACGGAAATTGTCGAATGGGAACTTCACATCCATGTTTATCTCAGGTCCTTTGGGAGTGAAAATGTAAAATCAGGTATGGGCCCATTGGATGCAATCATCTTCTGCTTCATGTAGTTCACACCCTAAACAAAGCCCATCATGTGCAGTATGTCATCCGCCATCCTCTCGCCCCACTGACCTCGTACCCTTGAATTTGATAGTGCCTGGTTCAGCTGTTCGGCAATTGACTGCATCTTCTGTGTCTGTGCGCTGGCATTCTTTATTGCTTCAGTAAGTTCCCCAAACTTTGCAGATCTGTCGGCTTCGAGATCTGTCATGAGCTTCTTGACAGACTCGAGCTCTTTGTTCATGTTCTCTAATCTCTTGTCGATCAGTTCTTTCTTGCCTTCAAGATGAGTAGTCCTTTCCCTAACCTGACCAGAAAGAGTTTCCTCTGCTGTCCTTGTGAAATTCTTATTAGCCTTGTCAAACGCCTCCAAAGTGATATTTCCAAATGTGTATGTCATTCTGAATTGTGCCCCCTGACCGCTGTGTCAACTATCTTCTTTGTGTTGACCTTCATCAGGATAAATACTCCAAATCCTATTGTTAGCCAACAATCAGTCCAAGCAAAAATATCACGTAACTTCCCAACAATCTAATACCTCTCCTTGTGTAATGAGAAAGAATAAGTAGTATCAATATTAATACGTACGCTTGAAATAAACTAATTTATTAAGTGATAGCTTTAGAGATGTTTGGAGTGCAATATTTACTACAGCGTCAAAGCCAGTTGGACGAGCTTGCCTCAAAATAGATGAAAGGACGAGGAACACAAAAACATTAAAAAGCGAGATATAAAATTTTCAATGTGGGTAAGAAATGGGGTTTCCTTTTAGCCAGTCAAGGGAGGATAATAAAGTCCGATAATGAGCCAAGTATTGAACTTAGAATGTGTGCCAACAAAAAAATGAATGTCTCTTGTGAGCATATAATCCAGATATTTCTTTTTAAACTCATTTATGGCAGTTTCCTTGTTCCCATATCTTTTAAGCCATCTTCTCCATGATTCTATCATTTCCCAGTCTTCACACATCATATTGTGTCCCTTGCAATTCTGGCCATTACAAAAGAAGTGATACCTGAAGTTGTAATTGATCTTTTCTAAATCAGTTCTAGTCTGCCCATCGAGAGTCATCTGAATACCCTCTACTATTTTCTTTTCCTCACTATCAGCTTCTTCCCTTTCATCTATACTTAAGTCTACAATTTCTCTTGGCTTGACAAGACCTAAAGATGTATTGTCTATCTTTGATTTACGCTCGAGTTCTTCGATAGAATCCGATAACAGGGGAAGAATTATCTGATTTCTTTCTTTCCATTGTTTGTCAACGCCTGTATCAACATGATTAATAATTTTCAAGGTGCTGTATCTTACTTTGTAGCTTTCTTTTCGATTCAAGTATTCCGAAGCCTTTTTGCATTCAACATTTATCCATGAATATTTAGGGATATTTTTGCCTCCTCTAAAATTCTCAAACGGAACCGGATAGAGTCTTACGAATTCCCCATTCTCCATGATACCTGCTGTGCAGACGACTGAGCCGTAACGTTTACTTTTCTCTGGGTAGGCCTTAACCGTAAGTAGTACATTCATTCTAAAATAACTCATAAATGGATGACCTCATATCCTCTATCTTTCAGTCTTTTTTCTATTATCATTCTATGGCAGTCGTTATAATTAGCTTCTAGACACATTATGGCACTCGTATTTTTCCTTGCAATTAAATCAAGAAGGTCTAGATAAGATTTATTTGAATCAAGCCACTTAGAATACTCTAAGAAGAATTTCTCTCTATTACCGTTTTCTTTAATCTCAACTCTAATATTCTTAGGAGCACCAAGTTTGGGTAGGTTTATGTATTCTATATCTTCGGATTCAAGTGTCTCCTTTAGAAGTTTCTCCGAAAAATTTTTATTATAGCTAAATGGATTATTTCTAATATCTACCAACTCAGTTATCCTATTAGACTTCAATAATCGAAGTATCGTTTCTTTGGTCTTCCCTTCGTAACCCAATGAGAAAATAACAGGACGATCTGCCTTTAGGACAACAGTATGGTCATTTCGTTCAACCAAGATTTTATCTCCCCTTTTCCATCCAAGATCTATAATGAAATCTTTTGGCAATGATACCATATAAGTTCCACTCTGTCTTATTAGAGTTCGTTCATTCTTCTTCTGAATTCTTAACATCTAAGACGTTATAAATTAGTACTATATGAGTATTTATATAGTAGAACCTAAAGAGAATACTGTTGTTCGGTTCATTTAATTTTAGAGGCCCGCTTGTTTGTACTTAATTTCAACTCTTGCTATCTTTTCAATGGAGGAATCATGAACATACGAGATTTATGAGGTTAAAGGGGAGATTGTAGTTAGAAAAATACAATAAACTCGATTTGTATGATGGACAGAACCCAATGGACTAATCCATAGTGTATGTTACCCGCCTAAGGCATGAATAGTAAGATGTACCCTACACTCTTGATCAGAAGGGAGAACATGTCATTTGCTATGTCTCCGACAGATATCATTAAGAAAGGAGCATATTCGGTTTTATTTATTTTAACTCCTCAATTTTCTAGGGTATAATTCTTCCTATTATTCTAAAATTGAATGTTTGACCGGTTTTGATAATAGAATTCTTTATATTCATGTATACGTTATTACTGTATATATGGATCCCAAGATCAGGGAGATTGCGAAGAGAATCGGCGAAGAACGGGGTATACCTGTGGAGGTCAAGAAGATAGGCAATTCCCACTATCTATACAAGGATACGACGAAATGGGATAAGGAGAGGAAGAAGCGTGTCCGTGTATCCGAATACATAGGAAGGATCAATGAGAATGGTCTAGTTGAGAAGAACCGCCGATCAATATATGAATTCGGCAATTCTGAACTCCTTCTTTCCGTAGTGAAGGAAATAATGCCTGAACTCAGGCATCACTTTCCAGATCACTGGAAAGAGATCATTGCTATGTCCATGATAAGGTGCCAGGACCCAAGACCCATACGGTACATGAGGAGCGCATGGGAGAAATTATATGCATCCTCACAGATCGATGCTTCGCTCTCTGAGAACACCATATCCGAGAAACTCAGAATAATAGGATCAGATATCGTAGCACAGACAAGGTTCTTCCAGTCTCTGACAACCAGTGGGGATCGGATATTATTCGATCTATCAAGCATATTCTCGCAATCGGAGAATATCAACCTTGCCGAGAAAGGGCATAATCCCAAGCATCTGCATATTGATCAGATCAACTTCGCCCTTGTCTTCTCCGGAAAAAGACATAGGCCTGTCATCCTGGAAATACTTCCAGGATCCGTGAGGGATTACAAGGCCTTCGATTCCATAATGGAGAGATATGACATCAGGGAATGCATCATCATTGCAGACAGGGGTCTTGCGTCATATGACATGCCACGGAAAAAGGGGATATATCTAATAGTGGCAATAAGGAGGAATTTCAGCATTGTTGATTTCAATATGGATCTGGATAGAAGCTTCATATTCCGTAACAGAGGGATAAATGCAGGAATGAAGGATCTTGGTGACAGGATCCTTTACATGTATGAGGATACATCACTGAGGGCTGAGGAGGAGACAAACCTCATCAGGAAGATTGAATCCGGCGAGATGTCACAGAAAGATCTCATGGAGGAGAAAAAGAAGCTTGGAAAATTCGCAATCCTCAGCAACATGCGATCCGATCCTAAGGAGATATACGAACTGTACAAGTCAAGGGAGGAGGTTGAGGTTGCATTTGATGCCATGAAGAACGAGCTGGAGAACGACAAGGCATATGTGCATACCACAGAAGGCCTCAGGGGATATTTCTTCATATCTTTCATCTCGCTTTACATGTATTTCAGCATCCTCCAGACGCTGAAGAATAATGGCATGTCACAGAAGATGTCTGTGAAGGAAGCTCTCTTAGAACTGTCAAAGATATATGTCATAGCAGACGGAGCAAGAAGAACACTCGCCGAGATACCTGAGAGATCAAAGAAGGTTGCAGACTTATTTGGGTTAAAGTTATACCCTAAGATTCTGTGGAGTTAAGATTATTTATTTACTTTAAAGCATTATCAAGTTAATTATTCTGATCACGCAATGATTGCAGAATTCGCTTAAGGGACGAAAAAATGGGTTGTTCCTTTTGAGTGCACGCCACTCTACGTTTTTAAAATCCTTTAGTATCAATTACCTTGTTGAATTTCGCTGTGCCAAAAATCAAAGGAGCACATTATGTAATGCAGTATGATCATGCCTCATATTCCGCTCCTTTTCTTATTGGCGAAGTTTTAAAAGTAATAGGCTTAAAATCGAATAAGTCCAAGGCCCGTCTGTCGTAGACAATTATTTTTCCTGTTTTACGATCTCTGTCAAATTCATACACACGATATAGCAGATATTTCATCGGATATTTCCTTAACTGATCCAATTCAGTTTGTGTTATATAGAAATCCGAATCCCATGGACCGGCTGTTGTCTTTACTTCAATTATTTTTTCTATCCCCGAGAGATCATACGATTTTACATCGAAGTGCATTCGATCTCCCACACGCTCGACCTTGGCCGCTAGATCTGGTTTCCCGTATCTCTTGAGTTTTTCCTTTTCACATGTCACCACAAATTCTTCTCCCAATTTTCCCAACTCTGCATCAGCCCGTTCTGAAAATTGTCGGTAGCCCTCATCCCCAACCTCATCAAAAGAACTGCCTGTCAATTCAAAATATTGGTATTTGCTAAGTACAAAATGGCCACGAAAACGGTCGATACTTCCAAGACCCGGTACTGTTTCAATATCCGAAACTGGAATGGGGGGATTAAATTTCCTGAATGATCCCTTTGAAATCATGTTCCTGAAGCGATAAGTTCCCTTTTCTTCCTTTACCCTATCCACCTCAAACTCTGCAGTTATACCTCTAACATTAACATCAGTGTCAAACAGCATAAGCTTTCTTCTACCCCCTGCTTCTATTCCGCCATTCATATAATTCTTTGGGGTCCCCCATCCATCATCATTCCACTCACCATTTGCTAGCTCTTCTAGGTAAGTGTCCGGTTCAATTCCAGAATCATCGGAAAAAATTACTTTCATTATAACAGCATATTCATCCTTGAATTGACTATACAGGAAGTGCGTCAACATGTCACTTGACCACTCCCTCGCTCCCTCAGCGACCATTATGCCATCGGTGTTTTTCCATTCCAATAGAGCGTCTCTCTTTTCCTCGACGGTCCTTAGATTTCGAATTGGTATATCTAGAACATTGAGGAAATATAGTAAGACGCTTTCTGAGAAAATGTTGAGATATAGTTTTGGATAATACAGATATAATAACTTCCCCTTGAACATAGGTGAAAGTTCTATCCTGGATATGCGATCTAGGTCATGTGATGGTCCAAGCTTGATAAGTGACAATAAGTTATCTCTTATTTCAGTAATTGCCCGGTCTGGATTTCCTCCGTATCTTTCTGTTGCCCTATAACTATTTTCTTTTTCAGAGTACCACAATCCAAACTTGTCTGACCTAGCGCCCAATATGCTACCGAGACTGGCGGTTTCACGCTCGACCCAATAGCAAAAGGAGTTGTTATCACCTCTTCCTATAGAATAAGATTCTTTAGTCAGTTTCGAAAGAGAACTCACTTGGAATCTCTCCACAAACTTCTTACGTGTTTCTTCGTTGGCGTCCAGTTCATTTTTTAGTTCCGGGATTTTTCTCTTAAAAGACCTAATCTTACGTCTTAATTCATTTTCCTGCATATTTTTACCACTTCCAAGGTTCCTTCAACCCTCTTTTACCTCTTTGAGTATAGATGAAAGATATGCAATGACAGATATGAATTCCCTGTAAGCCAAGAGGGCGTCAGCATAGCTCACTTTATACTTGTCGTTGTGTGGTCCTATATTCAGAAAATTGCCAATATCGACGAATATTTTATCAATTCTCTTACTTTTATTCTCATTTCCTGAATCACCAGAAGACCCTCGGTCAATAATCTCAAATATCTTTTCCTTTTTAACGTCATAAAAAGTCTTGAAAGAATCCTTTGCTGCTCTAAGATCCCTTATAACATCTTCTGGCTCTTTTTTATTGTAGAGTGCTTCATATGCTTTTTGAATATGTTCTGTCACCTCATGAAATCCCTCGATCTTTGGCTTAGTGATCTCGATTAACCATATATCCTCATAATTAATCTTTGAAAGGAGGTCTATCCAGTCCTTTTGTGAAAATTTATATTGGAAGTTTAACACGCATTGATCATTATCAATAAGTTTCATCTTTAGATCTGGAACAGATTCTTTGTACCAAAATACAAGTCTGCCCGTAAATTCAACATCGTCATTCCTTTGACTTTCAACGAACGAAATGGCGTCGATGGGAATATGTACATTCAGTGAAATATTTGTTCCTAACATTGGAATGTAATGTGAGTAAAAAGTAAAGTAACCTGAAAGTAAAGGTATATTCCTGAATTCTAACTGAAAATATTGCGGAAGAATTTGAAAATAAGTGTCGAAGTCTCTGCCATTAATTTTGAATGAGGAGGATTGAGGAAATAACTGAAAATTGAAACTAATAGCGCCCCATGGAACAGGATTTATAATTGAATAACTAAAGTTTGTCATGGATAATGTGACATTTCTGGTTGTCTTAGTATCGCCAAAACTATTCATGTATGTTCCATTCCCCCTGCAAATCTATCTGATTATAGCCCCATTCTATCACGATATTCAGCTTTAACTTGTTCATATCCACTCCCATACCTCATCATCCAGTTCAGAATAGTATTCAAGAAGCGGATGCGTTGCGTGATCTGAATTCAGCATGTTCATCATTATAGAAACGTATTCATCGGATTCAGCAGCCGGAACGAAAGTTGTATCAAACAGCCTTCCATCTTCAATGGTCAGGAAGAATGCTATCCTTGGAATCCTTGCCTCATTTCCCCTCTTTCTTCCCTCTACAAGAGCACGTTCATAGACGCAGGATTCGTATATGTTGTCTTTAACGGATATTGGGGCGACCTCTTTTGTATCTACTGCCTTGGATGTGTATAGAAGGATCTTCATCCCTTCATCTGTAACGGATCTCCCATCAATCTCTGCGACTGCATCAGGGTGGTTATCTGCCATGAATTTCATCAATGAGCTGCCAGCAGGGAAATTCATTGAATACCGCACGACGGCAAGCGGAGTCTGCGAATGCATTGATTCCATCCTGTCTCTAAGGGAACGTGAATGCGTAAGTTTTACAATCCTGAAATTCTGGTTCTTTCCTATCACTCCGGAAAGGATGTCATCGACATCATGCATCTTGCTTCTATGGAACCTGAAATCAAGATAAAGTTCATCCTTAAGGAGAAAGGAGTCATTCAGAGCAACCGAAGGTGCTTCCAAAAGGTTACCTATCAGTTTCATGCCCTCTACATTGTTTATTCGCTCGGTTATCGAATAATAGGACCTTTTCTCCACCAGGTCTTTCCTCGAAAGAATGGGGTTCATAGAAGGAACCGGCTTTCCTGATTTAGGAAAGAATAGCTGTATGAAAGTCCTGTCGTCTTCGGTGAAAGTGAATGCGGGAATTCTTTGATCCATTCTTGCAAGCAGCTCGAATACTCCGCTGTGCTGCTTGATTGCAATTACGCATCTTCTGTCCAGCTTTTCATGAACTTCGCCTATTTTCATGGGACATCACATCATAAGCCTCTTTTTTCAACAAATGGCAGATATCTTTCCATTTACGCTGCACTGGGCACATTGGAAGTGCAGACGCATTAAGTACATTCTTTTCAATGAATACAGTTTTGAATTAGATAAATCTTTCCTTGATAGAGGCTTTATTTTGACGTTTGATGAAATTTGGCTTTCTAAATCTCCTGAAACTGGTAAAATTTTCACTTCACTCTGCACTCTTTTTTATTCCAAATTTTCACCTTTGATTTTTGAGTTAAATCCATAATTCCGACAAAGTCTTGGTGGGACATATTGCTTGTTTTTACATGTTACATGAGGGAAATGTGATAAAAATTAGAAACGAAAGAAAAACAAGTAAAATACGGGAAAGTAAAGCAATTGTATGGTATAGAACAGATATGTGGTCTATATGTGAAAAATATGTGGTCAGCCATAGGGTTAAATATAGGATTTTATTATTATGTAATATGAAAAATAAAAGACGATATCCCCCTGCGCAGATCAGGTACCAGATGGAGCATCCACCAGTCACGGTTCATCTTAACAACAGGTTAAAAAATAACTTGGACAAGATCAAAAAGAACAGGTCCTATGCAGAGGTGATTAAGGAGATAATAGAGGGCACTTTCAACATCGACCAGGAGATAAAGACTTTACCCATATCCGAAGCCGTGATTCAGTATACCCGTGGATATATCGAAGCAGAAAAAAAGTTTGCCGTAACTGGAGAGTGCTCCAAATGCCATATGACTCTCAGTCTCTGGAACGACGGGAAATGTAGCTTTTGCCACAAGGAAGGTCACAGACCTGACTTTTCAAATTTCAGAGACAAGGATGCCGCAATGATGGTAAATGACGAAGATTTTAAGAATGCAAACGTGAAGTTGCCTGCTATTGAACACCTATCCTACGAAAATGGAAGGAAGAGGGGTCAAGATGAGGGGTATGAAGATGGATTAGAACTTGCCAAAGAAGAGTACGAGATCACCTATCCATGCAGCGTTTGTGGTAAGCCCATAGCTATGAAACCCAGAAGTGAAAGTCACAAAGCGATGATTGGTTACATGAAAGAGCATGGATGGGGGCACGGAAGTTGCGTCAATTAGGTAGTTCTCGATGCAATTGATGTAATAATTTGCATGAATACATTTTAAGTGGAGTAAATTAATCTATTATCTTTCAAGGTAAGGTCGGATCCCATACATTATAAAGCGGTTGTAATCAATTAAAGTTAATCACTTCCTTCTTCGAATTGACACGACTGCAACAGCAATTACTGCACCGGTTATTACATAGAGATCAACACTTGTAACTGTGGCTGGTTGGGATACGTGCTTCAAACTGATTGTTAGATTCTTATCATTTCCCGGATTCAAGGTAAAGTTGTCGTAATAAGATGTGTATCCAGAACTAGATATGACAACATGATATGTTCCGTTCGGAACAGATATGTTGAATGATCCGGATGAGTTCAGAGAAACCGATTTCCCGTTAATTGTCAGAGTAGAGTTTGTTGGGGTTATCGAGCCTGTGATGTACGCCCAATGGTCGTAATAGATATTTTCAGTAACATTCTTGCCGCTTACAACGACAGTGAAGTGTGTTATAGTAGTATAATAGCTGCTCAGGTTACTTACAGTAAATGAATATGTACCGTTGGAAAGATTGAATGAAAGGCTGGTTTGTGAGGATTCAAATCCCGATAGACCAGAGCCATTCACATACCATGTCACTCCAGATGACAATCCGGTTTCTGTAAAAGTAACGACATATGTTACTGCAGAAAAGGCTATAGATTTTGATATGGAAGATCCGTTAACAGTGAACGAACCTGAGGATGGCGTTGGTGAATATACTCTGTTTGTAGTTTCAATAGTGTATGAATATGACCGATTTGTCAGGGAAAATGAATAAGATGATCCGGTTATTGGTCCTGAATCCAATCCGTTTGACAGATTCACATACCATGTTGTTCCGGAAGGAAGTCCTGATTCGTTGAATGTTACTTCATATAACTGAAGTTCCATGTTTATAGTGTAAATAAAGGATGACCCGTTTACCGTTATGGTGCCGGAAACATCCTTGTAATCATGTGATGTAGCAAAGAATGAATAAGTTCCATTTGGAACGGAGAAAATATAAGATGCATTTGTAAGCTGATAGATAGTACCATCAAATGTCAGGTTCCATTCTGTACCAGCAGGAAGACCTGATTCCTGTATTGTGAGATGGTACAATATTTCAGTAAATGTAACAGGTATTGTAAGCGATGAGCCATTAACAGTAAATGCTGAAACATAGGAGGGAGCATATATCTTGTTTGCTGATGCTACAGAGAACGAATATGATCCATTTGTAAGTGAGAAGGAATATGAAGAAGTTGAGATTGCACCAGATTTATAGATGGTGCCGTTAGTTTCGGTTATGTTCACATACCAAGATACACCAGATGGTAATCCAGTTTCGTTGAATGTTACAGTGTATTTCACTAGGCTGAATGAAATTTTTTCTATTTGGGAAGATCCATCAACAGTGAATGTGCCCAAAATCGGAAATGGTGCATATACCTTGTTTGAAGACGATATTTTGTATGAATATGACCCGTTTGTAAGCGAGAATATGTAAGAGGATCCGGTTATTGGTCCAGAATCCATTCCGTTTGACAGATTCACGTACCAAGTTGTTCCGGAAGGAAGTCCTGTTTCCTGGAATGTAACTGTGTAAGTTACCTCATTGAACTGAATTATCTCAGACAGTGCGAGACCGTTAACATTAATTGCTGAAGAGATCGGAGTTGGTGAATAGATTTTGTTTTCTGAGGCGATCGTATATGTATATGTGCCATTCGGAAGTAAGAAAGAATAAGACGCACTTGTTATTGGTCCAGAATCCATTCCGTTTGACAGATTTACATACCATGTAAGACCAGATGGTAACCCTGATTCTGAGAATACAACATTGTATGTTACCTCCGTGATATTTGCAACAACCTTGAGAGAGGATCCATTAACAATGATTGAATTCAAAGATGAAACAGGTGCATATGTCGTGTTTGATGTCGAAATAGAATAGGAATACGTTCCATTTGTCAGATTCACCGTATAGTTGGAACCAGATGAAATCGGACCAGAAGATGCCATTCCAGATATATTGACATACCAGAACATACCGGAGGGCAATCCAGTTTCGTTGAATGTTACCTCATATAACTGAAGTTCCATGTTTATCGTGTAAGTAAAGGATGACCCGTTTACTGTTATCGTACCAGAAACATCCTTGTAATCATGTGATGCAGCAAAGAATGAATAAGTTCCATTCGGAACAGAGAAAATATAAGATGCATTTGTAAGCTGATAGATAGTACCATCAAATGTCAGGTTCCATTCTGTACCAGTAGGAAGACTCGATTCCTGTATTGTGAGATTGTACAATATTTCAGTAAATGTAACAGGTATTGTAAGCGATGAGCCATTAACAGTAAATACTGAAAAATACGATGGGGCATATATCTTGTTCGCTGATGCTACAGAGAAGGAATATGATCCGTTTGCTAATGCGAACGAATAAGTAGCAGACGAGATAACCCCTGAGCAATAGATGGTGTCATTACTTTCCGTAATGTTAATCGACCAAGATTGACCAGATGGCAATCCGGTTTCTGAGAAATGCACGATATAAGTTGTCTCGACAAATATTATTGACACAGAAGTGTTGCCAACCATGTTTACTGTTCCGTTATATGATGATGGATGGTAAATCTCGTTCGATGTCGCTATAGTGTATGAATATGTATCATTGGGTAATGAAAATGTTAATGGAGAACCGGCGGCAGAATTTCCCTGATCTCCATTCGAGAGATTGATATACCATGTACCTGCAGGTAGGCCGGATTCAGTGAACGTTAAAGTGTAAGTTTCAATACTGAATTTAATTTCTGGAATAGATACAGGTGAACCAGAGACTGTAAATGAATTTGAATATGAGTTGGCGGCGTAATCTCTGTTTGTGGTTGCGACGGAAAATGTATATGTTCCATTGGGGAGAGATACGTTGTATGAAGTTTGTATGATTGGCCCTGATGACTTCAGACCTGTTATGTTGACATACCAAGTATTTCCTGTTGGGAGGCCATTTTCGGTAAAATTGGCTGAAAATGTTAAAATTTTCTGATATATTGCCTCCTCGTCTATGTTTTGATTAACTGTTATATTAATAGAATTACTTGTGCTATTTACAGATCCAGTCCACTTTTGGAAAACGTAACCAGAATTTGCCGATGAAACTAAATGAAATATTGTGCCGGAGGGCACGTCGTTAGAGGAGAAATTCTGCGTCTTATCATTATCGTAATTGAAGCTTATGCAACATACTGTGTAGTTTGCGCTAAATATAACATACCCATTACCATTAACGTACAGGTGCACTGATGGGTCAGAGCTACTGCTCTGATAGATTGGCTTTGCATTTTTATACAAAGAATTAGTTGATGAAAAGCGATTATTTAAATTGCTTACAGGAACAAAACTTGTAGTGAGAAAAACAATTAAGACCAGTATTAATGATATTTTTAACCATGAACTTTCCATCTAAAATTATGGTTTGGTTGGTAATAATATTTTCACTATAACGTAGAATATCATCATAGAGGGTTGTCATTGATTATATTTATGTTCCGTCGAAATGTATTCTTCCACTTTTAAAGGAACTATGAATAATTATCTGGTGGGAATAGTATCTCTGAAAGGCTAGCGTCGTTAAAAAAATTCATCATTGAAACTTCGATGTCTGCATCGTCTTATTTCAGTTTATCAATAATCAGATACCCCACATAGCAGTTCTCAAGTTTTTTGACCTAACTGATAATAACGTGATACCGTTTTTCACTTTGAAAGTCATATCGCATAAAACTCCTACGCTTAGTCACGATTGCAAAACCTTCATACTAATGTTGTCTGAAAGTAACCTGAGCAGTAACATAACCCCATTGTTGCTCTAGAAAAGCACATGGTTATAATCGAGTCAGTTGAGCAGATGGGCATGCCGATGAATGGATTTATCGATGCTGCAATAGAAGTCGGCTACGAGAATCTCAGGTATAATTATCTGAGAAAAGTACGTGGGATTGTGGACAAAAAACAATGAAGAGATAATTGGAAATGAGAAAGTCGATAAACAGTATGAACTAATATGTTTTGGAAGCTTCTCAAAAGCCCAGTGAAATCGTGGTTGCTATTACTGAAGTTGAGCTTTATTAAAATAAAATGGATCTTCTAACAATTAGTAGATCTCCCAAACTCGTAAAATTGAAGAATTTAGTTTTATATGTCTCAAATATAAAAACCAGGGCAAATAATTATAAACATACAACGTTTTCCTTTAGATGTGAAAAATAAACAATTGCATAATCTTCGCAAGGTAAAGATACTAATAGGAATAATCTTGATAACATCATTCCTGTTATTAGCACCGTTTGGAGGCATGCTAAACTCTCCTGCAGGTCGAAGTTCAAATAGCAATGTAATCTCTAAACCAGCTATTATACCCAATAGCCACAGAGTTACCGGATTCTCCGGTGAGAACCCAAGCATGGTAGTTAATCCATATGCTATTGAAACAGGGGAACCAGCACCGATGGGAATAGCTGATTACGGCGTAGGACCTGGAAATACTGCCTATGCCTACAGCACATCTTCGTTCCTTGGGATTGCACAGATATATTCTCTATCAACAAATAGTTCAGGGAGTAATTTAATGACTTTCCAGCTTAACGATGTAATAGTTTTTGGGAATGGTGCCAGCAGTTATTCGTACTGGATCCAGGATGTTGCATTTGTGGGTTCTACCTTTAATGGTAGTACGCCTTCCGTCCAATTTATTGATAATGTTTGGAACTTTTCTTCTTCTACTGCTTCAATGTATGCAACTAGCATTTCAGGTAATGGAACCGTATCAACGAGCGGGGGAACCGGATATTATTATGATTTTGCTAACTCGAATCTTCCTGGAAATGATATATTTACCACTTTTCCGATTACCATTCAGTTAAAAGTTGTTGCCTACATGTCTGGCATATATCCTGCTGTTGAATTTGAATATAACGATGGGTACGGTTGGATAACATACGACAATGTCATATTTCCATTCGCAACATCACTTGCCTATTATGACCGCTTTGTTGTAGATGGCTACACATATAATCCATATGGTACTTTCTACGACGCAGAATTAATAATGGGTGGACCAGGAGGTGGGAGCCAGACTGTTGACGAGAGTTCAGGAGTCGAACTGCAGTTAGAATACTGGAATGGAAACAACTATCAGCAAATTACAAATGCTTATGATTTTGGGAGCGACACTGCAGAAGGAATTTCAAATGTGAGTAGTTATTTAATTTGTATGATTAACGGAGTATACGATTACGACTTAGCAGGAAGTGGTGGTCTATATGAGCTATACAATAGCAGCAACATAGCCACTGTAAATATTCTTTCCGGCTTAAGTTCGGGAAGTCTTTATATAAACAACACTTTCGTGACTTCGTTCTTAGGAGGCGATGTCAATGTGACAATTGGAGCGGGCAGTTACGATTTCCAAATAACGTATCAGAATGGTACATGCTATTATAACGAGGATGCGAGAGTAATTGCTGGAGAGCATCTATCATTGAATTTCGAAGCCTTATACAATGTTACATTCACGGAAGCTAACTTGCCGTCAGGAACACAATGGTCTGTAACGTTGGGCGGAGTTACTACTTATTCCACATCGGACGTAATTACTTTCCGTGAGGCCAATGGTACTTACGCTTACACTATTTCAGCAATATCGGGATACAAAGCAAACTCTTATTCAGGTACTGTTAACGTTCCCAATGGTACACTTAACATAGGAGTAATATGGACTCAAGTAACTTATTACGTGTCTTTTGTCGAAACTGGCCTTAGTTCTGGAACTTTATGGACTGTGACGTTGGGAGGGTCTAGCTTAAGCGAATATTCCTCAACTGTAACTTTCTCGGAACCTAATGGCACATACGCTTTTACAGTGCACCCAGTTAACGGCTATATTGCTAATCCTTCCTCAGGCTTGATTCATATCGTAGCTGGCCAGGTGTCTATAACACCAGTTTTAGTGTATTTTCAGTCAAGTAGTCTTAAGGATTATGGATACACGGAAAAAACAATAAACCTAAGCTCTGCTATCTCGTATTCTGGTGAATACCTCGATTTTGGGACCCCTTCTGGAGCACTCACCGCATTACAGTTCGAAGCTTATGACAGCTCAAATGGTTATGTCTACATTTCCACCTCTATGGGCGTAACTGTTTTGGACTCATATACAGACACGGTAGTTACAAATATTTACTTGGGAGCAAACTATATTCCCGGTGGAATTGTCTACGATCCTGTAAACCAAGATATTTACCTAACAGTAATTGTAAATGAAGTTTCATCGCAATCTTTTTACTTGCTAACCATTAACGCAAGTACTCAACAGGTAATTTCCAGTCCAATCTTTTTGGCAAGCAACGGTTTGGGCGAATTGGCGTTCGATCCTGTCTTTGATCCTGTGAACGAGCTTATTTACGTTCCGTTAAATGACAGCATTTATGTTGTGAACCCGAACACAGCTTCAGTAGAACAAGCCATAAACCTTGGTTCAGGTTCGACTATTTTTGGACTGGTTTTTGACAGCTTCAACGGTTTGCTATATGGGGACACATATAATGGAAATT
Organism: Thermoplasmata archaeon; assembly: GCA_021806345.1. Next base: position 18,167 of record JAJZXP010000276.1, read on the forward strand.
CAAAAGAAATTGGAAATATTACCCCTGTCAACCCAGTGACTTATCAGGTTTTTCCAAATATTACTTTGGGAGATAATTCAGTTTCACTTACATTGCTTTTTGACCCTGCGAACCACTTTTTGTATGCTGGTTCTTTATATAATAATGTAACTGTCATCAATCCATCCAGCAAAGCCGTAGTGAGTCTTATTCATTTTGGCCAGACTTATCAATTACCGCTTTCTATGGCATACGATCCTCTTAATAACTTCGTTTATGTTGCAGCTGTAAATGCTTCGACATATGGTTTCTCAGATACTTACGCTATAAACGGCTCAACAAACGATATTGTTGATTCAATTCCTTCCTTTGATGGTGGATTTGGTATGGTATTTTCACCGGCGAGCCAGCAACTCTATCTTACTGGTCTTAATGACTATACTTTCGTAATCTCCACTGAACGCTTCTATAAGGTATCGTTAAATGAGACAAATCTGCCGTCTGGAACAGAATGGTGGGTTAACCTTTCCACTGGAATGTCTTATCCCAGCAATAACACTCAGGCCATCTTTTATCTCCCAAACGGAACGTTCAGTTATACCTTGGCAGTATCTTTGAAGACCTGGGCACCTAATTCTATCTACAATACTATCACGATAAACGGGAATAATACAATTGGGATAAGTGCACCTTTCCATAAAGTAACATTCACTGTTAAATTTTCTGAATCAGGACTTACAACTGGCACTAAATGGTTTATATTAATAGATGGTGAGACATATTCCTCCGCTAATTCAACAATATTCGTTGCTTTGCAGAATGGGACCTATAATTACACATTAGAAAGCATTGCAGGATTCACTACTTCAGAATATACCGGATCATTCACTATTTCTGGAAGTGGAATAGAAGAAACAGTGACATGGTCGCAGGTTTTGTACAAGGTGACTTTTACTGAAACAGGACTTACACAGGGAACCACGTGGTCAATAGAGTTTGATAATACAACAAAATCCTCAATTTCTAACACAATAGTATTTGAGGTTCCAAATGGAACATTTTCTTACATCGTAGGCACGGAGAGCGGTTTTAAGGCGGTTAATGGAAACAACATAACCGTAGACGGTTCTCCGTTGTCACAGAATATTAACTTTGCAAAGATATCCTCAAATACAACTTACTATATTATCATTGGAACCGTTGCTGGAGTCGCAGTTATTGCGGGGGCTATATTCCTAATGATGAGACGAAAGAAGTAAACCATTAAGAAAAGAAAATCTAACTAAAAGTAATCTATAATCGATTCATAGTTCTGGGTTAAAGCGTGTATGTTTAGGGGAGTGCGCTTAAAACATTAAGTGCATACCTCCGGACCCGCTTTATCTCCATTTTTTCTGTTTGAGTTCATGGTTCTAGATATTTCATGAGATGATGAAAATCGTCAGTTGTTGAAACATGAGACGCCCTATTATAGCTTAATAATTCCTGTCCTTCAGGCTTGATTTTCCCATGAACTCCTTCTTTGAATTCTCCTTCAAGGGATACACTTTCAATTCCATGATCCCATATCTTCCAGGATTCTACTACTATAAAGCTCCCATATTATTTGTTTCTTTGCGCTGGTTAAGATACTGTGTTCAGATTCCAAGGTTATGATACCACAATAACCAACTGATATGCGCATATATAATAAGTGCGCTTATGTTTTGAGATCCTATTTGCTACAAGAAAACTATACGAGTAAACCTTTCACATGACCCTAATCGGCCCATTCTAACAGTAATTGACTTTCGTAATAAAAAACACGGCCTAGGAAATGAAGTTGGTCACTTGTAGACGTTCTTTCTATGACCCAGTGATCTGACAACTATCACTCTTCTATTCTCATCTATGTCCACGATCACTCTGTAATCCCCAACTCGCAACTTGTATTCAGTTCTTCCAACTAACCTCACAAAGAACCTGTGTGGATCGCTTCTCGCGCTTTCTATTTTCCGGATAATCCTTTTGGCTACAGGAACATCTAGGCCTCGAAGCTGGAAAAGGGATTCCTCTGAATATTTAACCTCAAAGTCTGTCACTGGATTCCCAACTGTTTCTTGACTTCTTCCGTGGTGTGGGTCTTCTTCTCTTTCACATCCAGGAGTCCTCTAAGTAGAGAAGCCCTGAAATCCTCAGTGTAAACTCCCTCCTCATCGCCCTCAGGAATTAGTGACATGAGTGCATTCAGCAACTCATCGTATGTCATTCTTTTATGCGCTCTTAGTCCATTCAATTTCTCTCTTGTAGATCGGCTAATTTGTATGGTTGTGTAATCCATGTATATCAATTATGTAACCAATGTATAACCACAATATAATCTTTGTCTTTCAGCCAATCTAGTCCTTAGTATCGAGTAATATTTACTCATTGTGAGATAATGGAGAGTTTCCTATTTTTCAAGTACAGCTAAAGTATTCGCTTTAAACAATAGGCGCATACCAGATCCATCTCTTCCCGCTCTTCTCAATTATTTTTCATTTTTATATCCCGCATAGAAGAGATTTCAATAATACTAGAAAGGATAAAAAATGACTTGGTAATTTCAGTTGCAGCCATATCATTATGCCCATTCGTGGTGGGTCTATCCCTCATGATATATCGTACTTTGGTGCCATTTTCGGATTTTTCGAAAGTGATCTCTACCAGCCATTCAAGAGGCATATAGTAATCCATACCCATTTGGCGGCCAGATATGACGTCGCCATTCTCATCAGCAAATGACATCGTATATACGAGCTCCCTCAGTGGAATAATCTTCTTGTAAGTTCCCACGATGTATTGCACCTTTCCCCATGGTACAACCGATCTGTGAAGGTATCTTCCTCCTACCCTGAAATCATGCTGAATGAATTCCATTTCAGTCGAACCTACAGGAGTCATACATCGTGACCACTTCTTCTCCATTTCAGGATCACTGAATGCTTTCCATACCGCTTCAACTGGTGCGTCAAAAACCCACACTATCTCTACATCCTTCAATTCAGTTTCTTTTTCTTCCTTACTTCCCACTTTTTTCAACCCCGTTTTCTTCTTTTTGTTTTTGTGCCCTGAGAATATCGTCAAGAGAGCGGAAGTTTTCTTCCAGCATTCTCTTAACATTGGCCGTCCAATTTTCGATCTCAAGAATCGCAGCCTTGTTCACGGCGTACAACCTGTATTTCGCCTTCTTCTCCACATTAACCAAACGAGCATCACGCAATACTTTCAAATGCTGTGAAATTGCTGGCTCACTCATATTGAAGCGCTCGTAAATCATGCTAGCAGATTGTTTTCCCTCGTCAGAGAGGATTTGAACTATTTCTCTTCTGGTCGGGTCTGCCATTGCGTGAAACAACTTGTCAACCGCTTTTGTTTTAGTCATTTAAGTAAATTCTTAATTAAGCATCTGCTTAATAATATTTTGTTCGTCCTCCTGCTACATTTGCTTTTACTGGATTACCTTCGGTTGCTCGATCAGTATTGTAACTATACAGGGGAAAAACGTCTAATTTTAAGAGGCTAACCTCTTTAAAATATAAGGGCTTAAAATGCAAAAAAATTGTGCGCAATCTGACCACCGTGTAGTATCGATGTGTACATCGGACCCACATAATCGCTGCTGGACTTTGTGAGCTTAGCCTTAAAGACTCTTTCAAAGTTGGCTGAAAAGTATATATAACTCACAATTTTTCATTTCATCGCCTTATAACAATAGTTGAATAATTCAGTCAAATGTGTTTCCTGAAGTATGTCGGACTCTTAATCAATTGACCAGGAGGTCAGAGACACTCTGGACCCGCTCCAAACTATTAAGCGCATACATCTAGACCCGCTTAATCTCTATTTATTTCTGTGGGATTTTAAAATGTCAATTGTTGTTGAATGTAAGAAACAACTCTATAATTCAATTAGCGAAGCGGGAGAAGCTTGGAATAAAACCGTTTGAAAGATTTAACTAATTGTTTGCATTTGACTGCTATTATATCAGAAAAAAGAAATTATGGGCTTTCAGATTCCTTTTTATGGGAATTGTTCAGGAATGCTCAATATGCAATGGAAGCGCAGATTTGACCTTCAAAAGGATAGAAGTCTGGAAAAACGATACCTGGCGCCTCACTATGAGTACTTTCTCGGAAGTTAGGGGATTCTGTTATCTTGAGCCTATCAAACATATAGAATACATAACTGACCTGGACGGAAAAGAAGCAGATGAATTCGGTAAAATATTATCTTTTGCATCCAAAGCAATTAAAAAGGCAACAGGAGCCAAACTCGTTTATGTATATATTTTTGGAGACCACGTTCCTCATCTGCATGTTCATCTTGCTCCTCATTTTGATGGTGATAATTATGTTGACGATGTTATAAAGAGCGAGATAAATATCAGAGAGAATGTTATGCGGGATGAAGAGCAATTTAAATTGAGAAGTAAGACCAAAAGTGAATTACTTCAATTATATGCAAGCTCTATCCTCTAACAATTCCCAAATGATTGAATAGCAAGATGGGTTTGAAACTGGACACTAATTAACAGATTTCCATTTATGTCGATTTATTGCAGGCTTGCGTGACACAAAAACCTGACTAATTCAGTTTCTTTACTGAAATATGGTTTTTATACAAATTTCAGACTTGCCAAAATATAAATTGCTGGTAGAGACTCTACCAGTATCCTCTGGCGATGTTTACACCAAATTCGAGGAATCCTTTAAGAGAGGATAGCATAACGGTCCATCCCTCGCAATGTGAATATGAATCCTCAAGTCCCCTCTCATTCTCTTTATAACCAGAATGCTTAATGGTAACCATCGTTTCGTTTTCACTCAACTTTTCAAATAGAATCTGGACCTTCGAAATATTACCGTCTTCATTGAACCAGTCAAGCTGTATTTCACTGTTCTGCACAAGCTTGATGACTTTCATTTTCTGAACAAATGAAATGCCCTCAAATTTCCAGCTCACAGGAAGCCCTTCCTCCATAGGCCCGCTTACCCCGCCTGTCGCAAAATAGCTTTCTACTTTTTTTGGGTTCACAACTGCGTCAAAGACCTCTTTAACCGGCTTCTTGATTCTAGCGTGAACCTGAACTTTTAAATTCACCCTATGTCACCATAAGAATAATGAGAGGATAAATATAAATGTTATGAAAATATAACATGTTGGTGGAAACACAACATGTCGACCGATCCTGACAGGGCAGAGGATGAGGGAAAAGTGTTTAAAGCACTCGCTGACGATAAGAGAAGAATGATTCTGGATCTTCTTAAGATAAAGCCAAGGACTACAGGTGAACTCTGTTCATACTTTAAGGGTGTTGACAGATGCACAGTTATGATGCATCTTGAAGTTTTGAGGAAAGCAGAACTTATCATTTCCAAGAAAGAAGGGAGGTTCAGGTGGAACTATCTGGATGCAATTCCTATAAAGAGGATCCACGATAGATGGATAGGTAAATATGCGAATTATGCAGTAAAGATGTTACAAGAACTAAAAGAGAATATTGAAAGCAATGAACATGTTTAACTTAGATCTTAATTCTCTGAAATCTTCCATAGATTGCAAACCATGTGCGACTCCGCCGCCAACCCGACTAGAGGCTGCTCACCTTAACCAAGTCTTAAGTCAGCCAATTGGAGAAAAATAAATGTGATATATATTAAACCCATTCTATCTTCGAAGTGAAAACAATTACACCTCACGGCAAATATTTTTATTTAATTGCATTGATGCGGATACACACTGTCATGATTTATCATATAAGTAAGGTATTCTTCTTTGGATTCAATAATAATTCTTGTGTTTTCTGGAAAGGAAAGCGGGACCGTTCCTGATAGGCATGGTTTACATGAACGTTAAAGGAGCCATTTGTGACCGTTCATAAGAGCGACTCTCACATTAGCACAAGGTTTGCGCTCATTACAAATGCTACAAAAATTTTCGCTAAACCTGCATCTACATTATCTCTGGGGTCCAACATCATTGTATCAATTGCTGATCACCTAAAAGTTGTTTCAGCCCAAATTGAAGCACGCATACTCATGTCAAAACGCAGGAGGAAAACTATAAGGGTATCCTTTCAAACTTTCTTCAAGCTTTAATTTTTTGCGTCTACAGATTGCCTCATTAATTATCAGACGTGCCTTTGGCCAGAATTTGATTTGTACGTGTTATGGAGCACGTTATTACAGATATTTGAAGGAACATAATATGGAGAGATATTCAGGTATTGTCTTTTAAGTGAATTATTCATTATAGGAATATTGCTTCTTGCTAATCGTATCTTTATCCAGAATGCGGCGAAATGGTTCTGTTTAGTTGTTGATAGAATATCTTAGGCATAACGCATTTCACATATATAATCAGAATACTCCTAAAGGAAATAACTCGTTCCATGGGATACCCGGGACAATGTGCTTTGACAGATATTAGGGAATCTCTAAGTTTATAGCCATGGGTTGCAGAAAACATTTCGTAGTGTGATATTACAGATTCTACCCAACATTAAAAAGAGTGGATTCAGGATGACTTTAATGAATTTTTTTATACCCGATCTGATTTATCACATGTGAGATGAAAATGGCAAGAGGCTTTCTGTTGGTTATATCCACTGTTGCTTTAATTGCCACTCCTGCATACTTGTTAATCACCCCAATGAGCATTGAAGGCAGTAACCTGCTGTCCCATCCTGAAAATCTATATCTGAACCCAGATTACTACGTATTACTGGATTCTAAAGGTCTCCCGGATGGTGCATTATGGAATGTAACAATTTCCGGGAAAACTTATTCCTCGACTTCGGACGATATTTCACTTTCATTAATGAATGGTGAATATAATTTCACTGCTTCTACTCTTCTGCATGGCTATTCATGGGACAATTTAACAAACGAATTTACCGTGAATTCATCAAATGAAATTGTAAATGTCCTTTTCATCCCTGGACAATATGTCGGAAATATATCAGTCCAATCTCACCCTCATGGAATCGCATTTGATCCACACAATAATTACATGTATGTCGTGAATACTGGTCAACAAACAATCTCCGTTATTAACGCATCCAACATTGTAATAGAGAATATTTCGGTACCATTCAGCCCATGCGAAATTGTCTTTGACCCATACAATGATTATCTATATGTTACAAATCAGGCTAACAATACCGTTTCGGTTATCAATCAGTCTAATGTTGTAATACAGAATATAAGTGTACAGAAATATCCTCTTGGAATCGCGTATGATTCCTATAATAATTTCCTGTATGTCTCAAACCTCTTCAGCAATACTGTATCAGTTATCAACCAGTCAAATGTTGTTATCAAGAACATAACAATACCGTGCGGACCAGTTGGGATTGCTTTTGATCCATATAACGATTACATCTATGTTACAAATTCTAACGAACTCACGGTCTCGGTTATCAATAAGGCAAATGTCGTGATAAAGAACATTACGATCCAGTCTTTTCCAACTGGGATAGCATACGATCCTTACAATAATTTCATGTATGTAACCAATGTATGCACTAATGCTGTATCCGTTATAAACAAGGTAAATGTAGTAATTAAGAACATAACTGTCCAGTCCTTCCCCACTGGGATAGCCTATGATCCTTACAATAATTTCATGTATGTAACAAATGAATGCAGCAATTCAGTATCCGTTATCAATCAGTCAAATGTGGTTATACGCAACATCACCGTTCAATCATCCCCTTATACAATCGCATTCGATGCTCACAATAATTACATGTATACAACAAATTCGGGCAGCAACTCTGTGACAGTTCTGAATTCCTCATATGGATTCACATTCTATAAAGTCAGGCTCATTGAAGATGACCTTCCAAATGGAGCCACGTGGAAAGTAAAATTATCCACTGGTCTATGCTATTCGTCCACTTCAAATTCAGTTTTATTCCTTCTCGATTCAGGTGAATATTCATATTTTGCATCGACAGAAAATCTTTCATTCCATGCGTACAGAGGGATATTGAAGGTTTCAGGTAACATAACTGTTAATGTCAATTTTACCCTTGTGACTTATAGAATCACAATTAAAGAAACAGGCTTATATTTGGTCTCAAATACCATGGCTTCAAGCTCACCCTGGTATGTGAACCTCTCAAATGGACAGTCCTTTTCAAGCAGGAATGGCACAATATCGTTTCTGGAACCAAATGGAACCTATTACTTGAGCGCCGTATCCGAAGGTTATACATCTGAGTTTACGAATTCAATGAACTTTACTGTTATAACAATAGACGGTTCTTCTGTGACAGAGCAGGTTACATTCAAGGAAATTACCCTTAAAATCAGTGCCGACTATTTAATAGAAGTGGGAGGGGCAGTATCATTGATACTGGCCGCAGTTGCAATTGTATATTTCCTGCCCAGAAAAATGAAGACCAGGTAAACTTCACGAAATGTTTCTTGATTTTTTGTACTCATATTTCAGACTTTGGAAATATGATGATTTCAATAAAGGAAAATTAGACTAGTTTGCACAAAAAGATAGTTGAATTCTTTAAAACCGGGTAAATAATTATTTTCGTCTTTTTATCAAAGAATACGAGACCGTTAGATTAAATTGATTAACACTAATTTGCAGAAAGAAGCGGAATAATTATAAATATTTCTGA
>JAJZXP010000083.1 GCA_021806345.1 Thermoplasmata archaeon
AAAGCCTGGAACAGGAAGTCTGTGCATGGACTCGAAGACGTAATCGTGACAGGAAAAAGATCAATTGGGGATTTGACCGAAAGAAGGCGGATAAGAAATTGTCAAAATATTATACAGTATTATAATATTGTCATGACACTAGTGTGAACATGTTCCTCATAGCCGAGGAGAAGAAATCTTTTGTGTCCGTCATATTACACAACGGAAGGTTATTTTGTGTCTTCATAATACAATATTAACCACCAACTTTTAAGTTGTCTGCCAGAATAAATAGGCAATCGGAACCGTTTGTATTGTAATAAACTACTGGTCTCCCCCCCCCCTTAAATGGTGAGACAGAGTTGTCTTATAGACCTCATTTCAGTTTGACAAAATTTTGTCAAACAATTCCAAATACCTGTCTGCGCAGTATCTAGGATAAAAATTGTTCATTAGAGGGTCCTGTCCATTAGTATTTAATAGACTGGGATCCTTTAAGATGTCGACAACTATTTTTCCCATCTCATCTATATTCTCTGTAAAGAAAACATTGCTACTAGTAAAGAAATCCTTGAGATGTTTTGAAAATGTCACAACCTTAAGGCCAGCTGCGAGGCAACTCACCATTGAGAGCGAAATTCCGGGATATTTCTGCGGAAAGAGCATGAAATCTGATGCTTTTATGTACTTTGTTAGAAGTTCATGGGGAACCCTTCCTGTCTGTAATATGTTTGGAGCGCCATTTTTGCTTTTTGCACCAACGAGTATTAGAATCAAGCTATCTTCGTATTGCCTAGCGATCGAAATGGCGATTTCCTGTCCGTAACCGTTGGAATCGTTTCCAATCCAAATTGCAATTAACCGGTTTGGATCCAATTCAAGTTCTTTTTTCAAATTTTCTTTTTCCAAGTGAGAGGGTGGTTTAAACGAATCCACGTCAACTGTATTGTATATTAGCTTAACTTCGCTTTCACTTCTGAAGATTTTTAAAATGTTAAAAATCATAGGGTTTTCAGCTACTACATATCTAGAAAATACCAAACTAGGTAAATGCAACAGTGTTGAGATAAAGGCAAGAAAGAGGTTGCCAAAATTCTTAATGGAGAATTTGCCATCTATAGTGTTCCAAACCCTAATAATTGGCAGACCAAAAAATGTTGATACCGTACGTTTGCCAAAGAATATAGGTAAAAACACTCCATTGTTACCATTGGTGTGAATAACATCATAATCTTTTCTGTGCCATAATGTATACGCTAGGACTGCAAAATTATAAACTATTTTGTACCAAAATGATAAGAAAGGGGTTCGTGGTGTCTTTATCTTGAGAAGGTTTACTTTGCGAAAGTTAATTTGATTTTCCCGGAGGATTGGGTCTTCAGAAAAAAGGCAGGTTACCTTATGGCCACTCTCTGAAAATTTAGTAATCAGGTTTAAAACAAAGTCCTCAACTCCTCCAGCACTTGATTCTGGGTCCTTAAAAGAAACTTCAAGTATTCTCAATATCTCACTGCCCTCCGAACCTACCTTGATATCATTTGGAATGTGTTAAATAATAACATCCTTATGTGCACCATGTTCTAAATCTACTGGACAACTCTAATCATTAGGGGATACGCCTTTTCGAGGTTTATATTTTTCAATACCCTGTCCACTACCACCTTACAGATTTTGTATACACTTATGTACACAATTGTCTTCAACTGTTTCATTGTTTACATCGTGCTTATAACCTCGATTATAGACTTATATAGGTTTAGGGGCATACCCCAGTTCTTAGCTACTCGCAAGAACCTCCCATGACCGATCTTGTTAAACTTGCATATCTCCATTCTACAATAGTATACACTTATATTAGATTAACGAAGACTTGTAAGAGGTCAGTCACCTGAAGTTGTCCAGGCTTAGCCATGAATGGAAGTTTTCCTCTCTTTCTGTACAATTCGATAACACTGTAAACCCTTGTGAAGTCTCTTACTGCCCTCCCTGATCGAGATTCCCCCCCGACACTTTCTCGTAGGTGACTATGGTTTTTAGTGCTATCTTCTTACTCTTCAGCGTTCGAGCAACCTTGTAAGACCTGATTCGGGAAGGCGATCATGGTCACATGAAAGCAGTGCCTTCGAATAAGGACGTGGAGTGGATACCAGTATGGACGCATCTTCTGCATCAGACTTCTTCTTTCCAAGATTATGGACGATCCGGAGATGCTCAGTTCTCCTTGCATCCACAAGGTATGTTTTATAACCATTGCATTCCATGAAATGCTTCACCGGCAAGCGATAATTGCCTGTCGGGTTCATGAATACACCTGCAACAGTCTGGCTGTTGTTCCTTTCCACAATCGTCATCTTCTCGAGGACCTGCTGGAACACTTCCCTGCTGTTTCCTATTTCTCTGGACCACAACTTTTTTCAGTTCTCATTTTGAATCTCCACCTCATGCACCATCAGGTGGTGTCAATCCAACTCATAGCATTTATATCGCTTCCTCCCCATATCCAGATAGAGAGGGGAAACTTTCATCATCCCACACACCTGTGACTTTCCCATGGGAAAGAGAATGCCTGTTGGTGACAGAGATCAGGGCAGATTCAATGTCAAGTAGATCCAAACCTGCAGTCAAATTTCACCGATCCTCTCCACACTCCGGTTCGATTCCTGATTAATCACAGATGAATATAAATTTATTACCCTATAGCATTCTATGCCGTGTTTCTGGGTTTCAAGGCAATTACTATACGGTCTTCAGCTGGACTAAATGCTTTACGATTCTCTATTCTATTAAAGCTTTCTTTTACGGCCCAACCCGACTGTTCAAATAAATGCAACAATTCTGAAACGGAATAGAGTTTGATTCTAGAGACAAATTTATCCTTAAATATCAAATCGTCACCTAACTTCTTGTAATATTTGTGAGTGGTTTCCACCACCGACAGATCCTTATTAAAATTATTTTCATTTAAAACAATTAATTGTCCTAAATCTTTATAAGTATTGCTTAACCGGTGTTTGTCTATGAAATCTCTGTGCCACGTTTCGACAATGAGGATCGTGTTCTTGTGAGCTACATTCAGTAGGTCTTTAAAAAAATCAACATCATCTTCATAGGAGGAGTATCCAAAACTTGTCCACCAGTTGAGAATCAGGTCATATTTCCTGTTTCTGAGTATTGACACGAAATTCTTGAAGCTAGCGTTTACTAGTTCCAAGTTTGTCCTTTGCTTATAATTAGTGGCCTTAATCCTGAATTCATCGAGGAATGGAGTTGACAGATCTATACCAGTGACTACCATCCCGTATTTAAGAAGTTCTAGGGAAATCCTTCCAGTTCCACACGGAAAATCGAGGACTGTTCTGGCACTTGGAGAAACTAACTTAAGGTACTCAATAATTCCTTTAGCAGAGGATGCCCCTTCGTCTTTTTTGGCATCAAATTCCATGGAGTACAATTCATGGAGTCTAACAAAGCTTTGAAACCAATTGTCGTCCATAAAAGGGTAATATCAAGTCCTAAATTAATATAACCTTACAGTGTAAGAGGTCAGTCACCTGAAGTTGTCCAGGCTTAGCCCTGAATGGAAGTTTTCCTCTCTTTCTGTACAATTCGATAACACTGTAAACCCTTGTGAAGTCTCTTACTGCCATCTCTGATCGAGATTCCCCCCCCCCCCGACACTTTCTCGTAGGTGACAATGGTTCTTGGTGTTCTTTCTGCCCTGTTGTTGATGGGTTCAACTAGTGTTTAATTGACTAAGTTCCCAATAGTATTTCTCAGTTGTGATCCCTTAACTTCCCTTTTCTTCCAGATGAACGGTTTTGCTTTACTGTTATGTTCATTTACAAACGCTATTATGGCTTCTGAAAGTGCATCAGTACTCCTGAAACTTACCCATTCAACGTTTCACTTGAAGATATGGAGCAGTACATCAGAGATTAATTTATCCAAAGTTTTTTTTTCCAAATGTTTTGGTTCTATTCCGAAATGGCCTTTTTGAAATGCTTATAGGTAGTTTCATAGGTATACTTTTTGAGATATATTATGCCATTTTGAGAGATAAAATTACGAAGGTTCTCATCGCTATGTAGCTTTTCTACTGCTAAAACAATAGCCTCAGAATTACGTATTGGTACTAAGAGGCAATTTAGGCCATCTCTAGTATATTCAGATGTTCCCCCACAATCTGTTATAACACACGCACATCCCATAGCCATGGCCTCCATTGCTACTAAAGATACTCCCTCTACAATTGAAGGGAGAATAAAAATCTCAGAGTCCTCGTAGAGTTTCAAAAGTTCTTCATCACTAGGCCTATAATGATATTCTACCCATTCAGGAACAAGTTCTTTGTTTACATTACCAAAGGCAAGTAACTTTAAACCTTTGTCCTTCTCGTTTAAGAGCTTAAGCGCATCGAGTGCATATGGGAACCCTTTGCTTTCACCTCGTCCAAATAAGGTAAGGATTGAGTTTGGAATTTTCTTTGTATCCTTGTGTTTTAATATAATAGGGTTTACCCCAATTGGAACATATTTTGGATTAGAACTTTGGAAAAGTTGCATTAAAGGAGTATTAGTAACTATTTTATTCAAATGTAAATTGTATGTGTCTTTAGCGCGTTCTGAAAATTTTCCAGAATAGCCTATTAGACTTTCGTCGTGTTGTATAAAATAATACCCGTCAGAACTATGAGTTTTAAGAAAATCCTCAACATAATAGGCGGTTTCCCAGGAGGTAGCTATAATCTTCTTTGTGCCAAGTTTGGTATTTATTGGGTCTCTGATCGTTTTTTGATGGACATCAGAAAGTATGGAGAAATCATAATCAATCCCTCTGAGTTTTCTCAAAGCTGGATTAATAAATTTTTGAAATAATGACGATTCTAAAAATGGAAAGAATAATTTAAACAGCCGGCCAATTTTGTCTTCAGGAATTGATTCTATAAAATGCGGCAAGTATTTCGTGTTACCTCCTGGGGTGATTATAATTACCCTATATCTATCATTTACCAATCTCCTTGATAATTCATAAATTACATCATATCCTCCTGCAGGCCGATTATATGAATAACTGGGCAAAACAAAGCATACGTCGTACATTTGCAATATCCTGTAAAACCTAGCTATAATAAAACATTTCCTTCTATATAGTTTAAATAGGGTGTCTCATGTTTTAACAATCCAGTTTCTAATACTTAAATGTTTGTCTGACGGGTGTCATATTTATCCTATGATGTAATTAATAGTCTATGATGACCGACATCAAAAAAATACTCAAAGGTCCCTGTGAAAACATATCCTCTGTTACAGGCGTGGATGAATATTCAAAGAAAATAGATCTCCTGGAACATACACTCCTTCTGGTAAACGGGGCCATATACCATAAGGACCTGACTGATCTGGCCATGGATAACAGCGTAAGCAAGTCTCAGATCTCCAAACTGGATAGAGGAAGACCTTACCAGGTATTTGTTAAGCTATTTTATGAACTCATGTATCCATACCTGATGGCACACAACTATTCCTTTTACAGTAAGTTCCTGAACATCATAGGAATTGATTCAACATTCATCCGTACATC
>JAJZXP010000313.1 GCA_021806345.1 Thermoplasmata archaeon
CTTCTAGATGAGTTTGGTGGGTTATTTCACGCTGGGAGGGAGATTTGAACTCCCGATCTACAAAGAGAACAGGTTTTCCAGACCTGCGCCCTACCAGGCTAGGCTATCCCAGCTTCGCTCCGCTATCAGTTCAGGATATTTAATTTTACACAGCATTCCCTGATAAAAGAAATATTCAACATGATATGTTAAAAAAATAATGAAATAGTTAAAATTCTAACCTTTCTCCAGTTTCCGGATTGAAATACTTGATCTTCGATTCATTAACGTATAATTCAACAGTGTCCTCAGGATTAACAACTTCCCTGCTCAATGCATTTATCTTAATTGTTTCTGCACGGTCCTGAAGATAAACCATGAAGTTTCCTTGGGAATAATTGGCAGATGTCGCTTTCATTTTGCCCAAGAAAGTCCAGTTTTCATCCATGGATACTTTTGTTCTGCTATCTAATTTGTGTACTAACAAATCTTCAGGACGAATCGCTATCTTAACACGATCCAAATTCGCCTTAGACAGTTCCTTGTTAAGCGTCTCCTTAATTTGCACATCGTCTGCTAAAACAAGAGTTGTTTTTTTTGTATCATTCTTTATTGTAGCCTCAATCAGATTTATCTCTCCAAGCGTACTAGCGACCTTGACGCTCTTTGGATTGTCATACAGCTCGGCAGGGGTTGAGACTTGGCCAAGTGTCCCGAGTGAGATCACGGCAACCTCCTGAGCTAAAGAAAATATGTCTGAAGGATCATGGGAAACTATTACTGTCGTGACACCAAGGGATTTCTGCACATCCCGCACAAGACTTCTGGCATCATCCTTTGAGTTTGCATCAAGATTGCTGAAAGGTTCATCTAGCAGCACTACCGTTGGATTCTTAGCTAGAGCCCTAGCTACAGCAACTCTTTGTTGTTGCCCCCCGCTGATCTGTCCAGGTCTCTTGGAAATTATTTCTTTTATTCCTAAAATTTCAGAAAGCTCGTTTACTCTCGAATTAATTGCTTCAGTAGTCCAGTGTCGAACTTTCAATGGGAATGCTATATTTTCATAATTGGATAGATGTGGATAAAGGGCCCAATTCTGGAAGACCATTCCAACGTTCCTGTACTCAACCGGGATCAAATCCTTCCCATTTTCGGAAACAAGTTCGTTATCAAAATACACTTTTCCCGTGGTTGGTGTCTCCAAACCAGCAATGATCCTCATAACTGTGGTCTTACCGGCGCCACTCGCCCCAAGAACTCCAAAAAAAGATGAGGACGGGATTTCAAATGATATATTATCCAGTGCTTTGAATTCTCTACCCTTCTTTCCAAAAATCTTTGAAACGTTTTCAAGTTTTATCTTTACCATGTTATAACCACTTATCCCTTAGCTCCGCTTCCGAAAGCCATCAAGCCTTTGACAAAGTATCGTCCTAACAATATAAAGATTACCAGAGGAATAAGCGATGCAATAAAGGCTGCCGCAAAGCTTTCATTATATAAGGTACCAAAACCACCCGTATAGCTCAATAAAGCAACTGCAGCAGTTCTCTTGTCTGCACTGGAAATTAAAACAAGTGGAATAAAGAAGTTATTCCAGGTTTCTATAAGGATAAATATAAACGTAGAGATCATTCCAGGCATAGTAAGTGGGATGACAATACGCCTAAATACGGTGAAATCACTAGCACCATCAACTCTTGCCGATTCCATTGTGGTTTTAGGGAGAACAGCAATAAAGATAGACATTAACAGTGCGCCGGTTGGAAGGTAAAATATCAGGAAGGCGAAAATCAGTCCATACGTGCTGTTGAATATTCCAAGAGAAACTACAAGTCTTATTAGCGGTACCAATGTTATCTGGTAAGGAACGAACGTTGCGATTGCTATGATTGTGAAAATCGTATTGTTCAGGAACGAAGTTACTTTGTAGAAGTAATATGCAGCAAGGGCTCCAACAAAGGTTGAAATGAACGCTACAGGAAGGACGTATAGAAGACTATTCTCGATCGGTCTCGCTAGCGCGATTATCACGGTCCTCATTGCACTGAAGGAAAATGCAGCAGGCACAAGAACAGGTGTTGTCAAAACACCAGATGTAGTTTTTAAGCCATCTACGATCAAAGCGTACACTGGGATAAGCCACAGTAATGCCAGAACTATCAACACAGCGACTTTTATCGCGCTTCTTGACTCGTGTTTAAAACTGTTAAGATTCAACTTTCATCCACCTCTTCAGGCCGTAAAGCGCATATGGAATCACAACTACGATAGCAATCAATACGAGTATTATGCTCACAACGGATGACTGTGAAAAGTACTCAGTAGTATAATAGTAATACATTTTAAGAACTGCAGTTTCTATAAACGGGTTTAATCCAAGTGAAACATAGGCTAGCGAAAATATTCTTAAAGCAAAAAGGAAAAGTATAGCGGTCGATACAATGAAAGCGTTCTTCGCGTTAGGCAGCAATATCTTGGTTAAGACTCTTATTGGTCCGGCAGAATCGATTCTTGCTGATTCTATTATACTCTTATCAACATTTTGGAATCCCGCAAGATAAAACAGCGCTGCTATTCCCGAATACATCCAGAGAGAAACAAGAATCAGGCTAGGAAACGCAGACTTCGGACTGTCAAGCCACAGCGGTGTTGGCAAATGGAGCGGCCCTAGAATGGAATTTATCCCCGTATGAATATTGAAAAGCCAGGTCCAAATAACGGCAGCTGCTGCACTTGAAATGGCTAATGGGTAAATAAAAATAGAGGTAAATACGGTCTTGACACGGTTGTTTCTAAGGAAGAAAATGAATGACCCTATGAATATCCCTATTGCATTTCCACCAGCTACCAAAGCCGCACTCCAAATCAAGGACCTTTCAAGAGAAGTCACAAAGGAAGGATCCGAGAATACGATGCCGTATGTTGATAATCCCACAAAAATCGGATGAAAATGTATTAGTGAAGAATTAAGAAATGAATTTCGTAAATTCCAAAAAATAAAATATACCAGTATCGCCCCAAAAATGAGGGCAGGTACTGAGAAGAGAATAGTTGTTCGTAATCTCTTCATTTTTCTCAGCTTTTAACAAATGTTGTTCCTGATACCACCATGTTCTCTAAATATAGGAACGAAAGCGGGGACAGATACACATATTCTACTGGTGAGTTATCCAAAGCAGCGCTGTTTGCGTGTGCGACATTTACCGTGACTAAACTCGAGGATGCTGTACGATTAGCTGTTGTATTTGCCCATGTTGGAAGGTAATTACCAAATACATGACCAGGAGACCCCATATAACCAAGGCCCATTGCGTTAGCGGCCATCCAGTCAGATTTTTCTGAGCTCAACATCGATACCATCGCGGAGTCTAGAGTCTTTGAGGCTGTTGAATAAGCTGTAGAAACTGTTTCGGAGAACGTCGTCATTGCAGATTCTGCTGAGGCCAATGGTCCAGCAAATAAGCCACCGTCCGATAGCTGATAGAGCCAGTCACTTGCGGGTGTAGCCGCAGCTTGCTGATGACTGTAATATTGGGCTGGTGTGTTGTATATGTCTGCAGTAAGGTTTTTGTAAAACGAAGTTGCTTTCCACTTTGCGAAAATCTTATTCCCAGTATATGATGAGAAATATTTTGCAAAAGTCAAACCGTTTGCCTGATTCGGACCTTTTGGCACTGCAACAGAGTCCGTTATCATAACATAGTACTTGCTGGTTCCAGGAAAGTCACTAGACATCAACGATATGTTCTTTCCATTTGCGGTAACCGGATGTGAATTAGTGTAGTTGCTTCCCGTTATGTTGTTGTCATACGGAGCAACGGCAGGGTAATTACTAACATTCAAGTAGTCATAGGCGTAGTTCGTGTACCAGTTCCCGTTTACTTGGAATCCAACTGTTCCGTTAGTAACATAAGGTATGGCTTGTGTCCAACTAAGGCTTTGCTCTCCACTGAAACTATCATTCTGGAATAGTGAATAGTAACTATTCGTTACATTAAAGTCGTGAAGGAATGTTGGCATTTGCGCAGGAGATATATCACCATACATCATCTCGTTGTACATGGTGCCACCAGCTACTGAAAGAAATATATCTTCCCAAACATTTAGTTGATCCCAACCACCGTCACCACCAGGTATTATCCAAGCAGTTACATGTTTTGCAGTTAGATTCTTAGTAACGTTTACAAGTTGTGCAAGGGTGGTGGGCATAGGTTGGTGATGCGCTTTCAAGAAGTTCGGATTGAAGTAGAGCTGAGCGCCCTGATGCAGATCGACTGGAAGAGAAAGCATCGTTCCATTGAATGTACCTGCTTCGATGACCTCTGGGAACGAGTTGTTTGTGAGATTCATTGACTCTGCAACCGGTCCCATATTCACGAACGCACTAGCTCCAGCCGAAGTAGCTTCAGCGTAACTTAACATACCTGGACCAAAGTGTGTTTGAAATGTTGCTGGCGGTTTTCCTGCTTCCATTAGCGATAATATAGCATATATTGCATTCGAACCACCGGCCCCCGGTGAAACATATGGTGAAAGAGTGAGCCCAGTAGCATTATGAAATGCCGGCGCAACTTTATCTAGCGCAACTTTACCTGTAGTCGCCCACCACGTATAAAACTCCACAGTTTTACTTGGAGTCGGAGGCGCTGGTTTTCTTTCCATTTCCACGATGACCACGGCAGCTGCGATAACAATTACCACAACAACAACTGCTATTATGATGGTCATTGTATTTTTTTTCCCTCCTGATGGAGGTTTAAATTGAGAGTCTGTCAAGTTTTTTACACCTTCTATTTTATAATCTTAAATACAACTGAAACAAAATATTTAAATCTTTGCTGTAAATCACATCTGAAAGTATAGTCATTCTATCGCTAAATTACGAACATTTTAATAGGGCATTCAAATATTCTCAATGTGATCGTTTTTCCAGTTTTTATGTTTCATAAATGACAGTGCAATCTCTGACCTTTATTGTTCGGTCATTACAAACACTCGCAGTTTAGAAAGATCGTTGTATAAGATCAATATAGATTTAATTATGGGGTTTTTCGTTTCTTAGAGTTTTAAGGTCCTTGGCCAGAATAAGCAAACTATTCTTTGCAATCGTCTGGAAAATTTCATCTCATATTGCTCTCGAAAACGAAGTCAAACCTCGTTATCAGTCGCTTTAACTTTTTGTAGATTAGTGGATATATCTGCAACCCATTTTCGACATATACGTTGAATATTGGATTGAAATATATGTCTATATTACCCTGCATTAGCATCCTAAAATTGTTGCATTCTAAAATTAAAAGACTCTCAGATAATAGAGAAAATATTTCTTGGATTTGATCCTGCATTCGATTATTTTCCTCAAATGGACATCGAATCACACCTTTATATTTTCTTAAAAAACTCTGCCTTCACGCCGGGAGGGAGATTTGAACTCCCGAGCTACAAGAGCAATAGATTTCGGATCTATCGCCTTACCTGGCTAGGCTACCCCGGCAAAACCTATCGGAGAATACTACGATTGATATTTAAATTTAGGCGCAGGCATTCATTTAAGTCTGGTGTGCTCT
>JAJZXP010000127.1 GCA_021806345.1 Thermoplasmata archaeon
ATCAAACCAGGAAATTATATGAATTGTAAATAATTCTATCAGGTATTCACCGGCAGAAATTATGTAGCACTTATATCATCTCATAGCTATATCTCGAAATTAAAGAGGATTTAAAGAGAGATGAAGTCCAAAATCAAATCTGACTGGTTGCATAGCAGCTCTTAGCTGTGGTTTTAATGGAATACTTCATTGTCTTTTAATGAAAATAGTCAGAATATAAATCTCGAAAAAATTTCCTTGTATATCAACGATTTTTAGTCGATTTCTATGTAATAATAATATTTATAATAAGTATACTTATCATATTCTATTGCTTAGAAATCCTGTCAAAATCCTTTAAGACAAACGATTCTTGCTTGAGATTTATATTCTGTACTAGAATCGAGTCAAACAATTGAGGATAGGTTTTATACCAATAGTTAAACATTGGATCTAAAACATAAACGCATCTAACACTTAAGAGATCAGATAGAGATTTAAGGGCCTTTACATAAATCTCGCACACAGACTTTTCTAATTCCTTGTTCCTGAATGTAATGCCACCACCTTTTACAGAGTGGTAATCCAGCATTTTCCCATCAGATACTAATTGAATTGCTTGAAAGAATTGGTAATTAGTTCCCAATAATATTATGTAATCTGGAGAAAAGTCAAGTTTGTAAAATGCCGTCTTCGCACCCATAACATCCACTCTTGTCCAAGGGTCATTATTGAGATAATTGGCATAGTAATCGCTAATTACAGTTTGAATTAGCTCGTCTGCGGGTGTATCCACAGGAAATTTTCGTTTCCGCCCCATATTGATAGCTCTGATAAACTCCAACCTTTTCGGATCATCAATGCGGCTGGCAACAGACTTTATACGTTGTTGTACAGCATCAGACTGGCAGGTTTTTAGAATTTGAAAAAAAGCGACCAATTCATCATTTAAAAGAAGTGCAATCTTCCCATCGCATTCATTTGCTATGGACTTAACAATCCTATCAAATTTTTTAAAGAATAGAAGTGTGTTTAAGAAATCCATTCTCTCAAATGCAGTGTTTGAAAGTTTGAACTTTGGAAAATACTTGTGTGGTACCTTAACATCAAAATCAAGATAAGGATTATTTACATATTCAAAGCCTTGGACCTTTGGGAGATAATTATGGGATATGTATGCGTCTCTTGAATATATGCGTATTTTTTCTTCATTCCCCATACCAATATTTAAAAGGTTTATCAGCAGTTCCTCAAGGGCCGAAGGTATCAATATCTTATTGTCCTCAATTTCCTTGAACCAACTGAAGTCAACCCTATCGCTTACTACATGTGAATAGCCATTCACTATGCTTTGCACGGGTATT
The DNA here is from genome assembly GCA_021806345.1 of Thermoplasmata archaeon. Next base: position 1,344 of record JAJZXP010000127.1, read on the forward strand.
TCGTTTAGCTCTTCTGGTCTTTCGATTGTTCTCCTATACTTTGTGACAAAATCATCCTTATAATATGCTTCGTTGAGTGCTAGGTGGATTCCATTGGCATATAGTGTTTGAGTGACATATGCAGCCCTGCTTATGGTGGTGATTAAAATAAAAAAATCTATGTTAATTAATTTATTGTAATTATCATTCTGAATGGTATAGGGGCACTGATGATCTGCTTTCCCCGGCATCTCAGGGTCAGGGTGGTATTTTGCGTGTATTTTGGACGTAAATTTTGACCCCTTAGCTTGAATCTCCTTCAAGATTTCCTTGATTTGATCACTCGTACATAGGTTGGAGATTGAGTCCGTATAATATATGGTATTGCTAGGGTCTGTTTCCTTTCTCTCGTGAAGTGGAATGGCTTTAAAATTACTTGTAGTTTCGACTATCTTGACTGCTCTAGTGATGTCATTGTATTTAGGGAATGCAATTACCTGCCTCCTTTGGCATTCAAACACGAACACTAGCTCAAACATCGCTCCTTCTTTGCCAGTGTCTCTTATGGGGATTTTAGTCACGAACCTCCACCTCCATAATGTATTTGGTGTATAACTTCCATCTCCTTTCTCTGCGTATCACAAAGATGTAGTCTCTATAAACTCTATCTACATAACAATCCATATTCCAGTATCCACATTTTCTTCCACTGGCATCAGGCCTATGATACACAATTAAAGCATTATGGCCTATTGCCTGTTTTAGAAATGCTTTCTTGATTGGTTTTATTCCTTGATGAAATATAGTTTTAGCCATATATTACTCCTTGAGGCGTTAGTTTGGAGCTACACCTCAATTATTTTTTAATTACTCTTCCACCTGAGTTCCATCGAGCATCTTCATGGCCTCTCGTATTCTTTGCCACCTTCTTTTGTGTGATTCACTCATTTTTCTTTTGGTTTCTTCCGTAGGTTTTTGTTTTGAACCATACCCATTATGCTCTCTGTTCTTCCATGCTTCCTTCAACGAGTCTTTTAATTTTTGAGATGAAACGTGCCATTTATATGGAGAACGTGGCTTTCTTTTACCAATTCTCTCTTTAGAAGCAGTGGTTTTAATGCTTGATTCCATAATTTAATATTACAATCTTTTATTTATATTTTATTGTTTGAATAATTTTCTTAACCGGCTAATGAACTAACTCTGCAATTAATGACCTGTAATGATTCTGGCTATACGAATTTAAAACTAGGACTTTGGGGTAAATTTTGACGTTGGATAATAAATTATATTACTTATACTTCCAATTTTCAACCATGAGCCTCTGGTGAAATCGTAGAGCTAGTCCTGAGGCTAGAATTACTCGATTTTCAAAAGATCACTTCAATGTTAAATGAAACACCTAGACCAATTGTTCTATTTTCTAAAACTAACTCTCCAGAAATTAAAGAAATCTCAGTCTCAAGGTCGGTCAGAAACCTAGAAAATAAAACAAAATATAACTTATGTTATGTCTTTCTATTTTGGAAATATCTTGATACCGTAACCTAAAACTTCGCCGTGAATATCGGTTCTGAGTAATTTCTTATATGGTGATGAAAAACTGCTCAAATTTCTATTGTATTCGGCTGAAAAGGCTGCAGCAACTAAGTCAGCAATTTGAATGAAATTGTTGTCATTATCATTCTGAAAAGTAAGATTGTCAATTATCTTGTTTATTGCTCGTCGAGTTGGGGTATTAAGATCAAATCCATATGTTCCATCACCATAGTCAATGAGTGAGTACCCCTTAACTATTACTCCCTTTTCTAAAATCTCCTTATGCTCTTTCACAAGATTTTCAATTTCTTTGGATTTGTGAGCAGAATCATAAATTATGGATCCATATGAGTCTTGATATGAGTCCAAGTGATATTCAAATCTTTCTACTAGAAAGCTATAAGCGAGTTTAAACAATGTGTTCTTGTCTTTTTTATTCATCTTGGATTTATCTATCAAGGACACTACCAACTGGATCCCATTATCAAGAATTTTATGATATTCATTGTTGAAATCATTCTGTTGAGTAGAGGTTAGATTGTCCCATTTCTTGCCTCTTGAATAGCTGTGACGCCTCATATCCTTGAGATTAAAGGGTTCTTCTCCAAAATAACGTTTTTTCAGGTCATTCAATTGTGTATTAATTAGACGCCACCTATCATGCGGAACTATAACACCTGCCAATATAGTAAATTTGTAATGTTTATCATAACTCTCATCGATATATAAATTGAATCCTGGCACGCTGTTTCAATAGTGATATACACATATATAATTTGTTTCACAGAGTTTCAGAGTTTATATTTTTCAATCTTGGAATTTTGTATCCTTGTGTTAGGCATTCACCGTAACAAGACTTACTAATTTAAGGTTAAATGCCGTACATTTATTGACGTATTTCCATTACGCAATCGGATATATGATTATTTTATTACTGGCTAATGAAATATTAGATGAAATTTTTTTTTTAAATAAAATTTGTATCTTCAAAAAAACTGAATAATTTACTATGGACAAAGTTTGTAGTATTATGGCGGTTAAATCCGACAAAGCAGAGCCAGTACAGAAATGGTTAGTCACGTGTTCGGAAGGACACGAATTTTATATTGACTACATTCCTGATATAGTGAATGAGATAACAGGGGACTTTGAGTGTATCGAGTGCATAATAGGGCACAGAGAAAGTGAAGTTAAACTCATAAGTGAACAGTGTGTCGATGGAGAATGCCTTAGCTGCCCTGACGAACACGATATGCTGTGTACCTGTTCATGCCATACTGACCCAGAATATATGTTGAAAAGGCTAGAAGAGTTAGAAAATGAAACCGAGCCAAATAAATACTCACAATCGCAGGAAGATGACGAATTTTATTTCTGGTGATACATAAAATCAGCAAAATGGCACAATCGAAATCTTCTGGGAATTTGGTATCATTAATAGGTAAGGCAAGTATTCAATAGCCACCGGAGAACCTCTGATACTTTTATTAACGAATTTATTACAATTCCTCCTTCATTCTTATTTCTTGAGTGTAATATTTTTTATTGACAATTTATATGAAAATTAACCCATGATAACCCTGGACTATCAATATTCACCGTTTGGGTCCCAGAATTCTTTCATGTTCTTTTTGAAATCCTGATAGCATTTTTCAGAACATATATAGATATGATTGCCTCCCTTATATTCACGGTGTTCAGGTGTGCTCCAATGGACCTCCTCTAACTCATTTAGAAATATCCTATATGCATTAACAGGTTTGAAGCGTTTAGCACATTTTACACAATATACAAAATTAGAGTCCATAAAAATCAAATTTGGATAATCTCTTTTAATGTTTTAATTGCAGTTTCATACCAATAATCTGCCTGCTGAGTCTTGGCCAGATAATTTGAAGATCCAACCGTTGCAGGTGATCTTCCCTCATAGAAGTCTGCCACACTTTCAGGAACTCCAGCCATTATGACCTTGTTGTAGAACCACTTTCTAAAGTATTTGGGCGTTAATCCTGTCTTTATCCCAAACAATTTTGTGATGGCCTTGGCATCAACCTTGTAAAATCTTCTCACCTTGTCAGCTACCTCAATCGGCATATAAACATAGAAAGACCTCTTCTGACCACAATTGAAGTTAAGGGAATATCTTGCATAGGAACCCTTTCTAGTGAGATTTTGAGGGTCAAATTCCAAATGCATCTTGGACATTTCCGTTATCCGGACGCCACTGAATGCCAGTATTTGGAAGAGAAGCTTATCCTCGTCATTTGATAATTTATCATATGTCTCCTTGATCCTTTCATCAGTCGGAACGTATGTGTCAGGCTTTGATTTCTTGACCTTGAGAACTTTCTTCAGATGGGTTGCATCCTCCGACGATAACTGCTGTGTCTCCTCAAGATAATTAATATATAACCTAAGTGCGAGAATGGGGTACTTTGAGGTTGTTTTCATTTTTGAAGTGTATTCTATGATGTTTTGAGGCGATGACAAAATCAAGCCATTGAAGTATTTCATGGGGTACACCTCAAGGCTCTTGATGTAATTCCTGTCATTTCTGTTAGAGATCAGCCATGCCTTGAAACCATCTGTCATCCTTACTGCAAGCTCTCTTGTTATCTTTCTTTCGTTGTTGGAAATCGTTGTAAGTTTCCCATTCAAAAACTCATCAAGCTTGACATTCATCC
>JAJZXP010000043.1 GCA_021806345.1 Thermoplasmata archaeon
GTATTCCACCAGGTATAATACTGGAAAACTATCTTCAACTATTCAGCGGTATTTTTCTTTGATGCCATCCACCTCATTTTAGCAGATCCTTAAGTAGGACACATCTTCAAAATTTCTCTGGCAATCCTTCAAGTTTTCAAATTCAACTTATGTTGACCTTTCACTTTGCACAACTCACTTATTATATCATTTGTTAAAATTATCAATACCATATTGCAGTCTTTTTCGATGATCATTGTGACATTTCTTTTCGTTTACGAGATCTGGAAAATATTCATAAGCACTTAGCAGTGCAGTAATAGATTCTCCACCAACGTTCATTGAGTAATTCCATGCTCTCCAATAATCTCTTGTAAGACTAATTGACTTTTTCTGAAATTACTATTTTCTGCTCTTCATGGTGAAAGCTTGCTAAAGTTCTATCAAAATAATCTGGGAAGTCCCGTAGTGTTGCTGCAACACGTATTGTATCAAATATCTCTATAATTCTTTTCACGTTAGTAATGGAGAACGGCAAATCTATAAGACCTCATCCATTGCCTTCAATCTTCTCGGAGTATACGCTGCTTGTTCCATGGTATCAAATATTCGTGTTTTCCCAAAATTCTTTGTCGAGAGGATATGGCAGGTCCTCCGGGGAAATAGAACAAGTTATTCGTTCACTCTTAAGAAACAAATGATTAGATATATAAATTAATTTCCCACATCCGAGCTTTACGCTGGTTTAATGTCTCCAAAAAAGAATGTTTAAAAAGCATTCCGAAAAATATAATTTATTTGAGAATATGGTTGGTTCATCTATGACCACAAAAACTCCAATGGAATTCTACACAGAGCTAGGATTCGAATGGTTATCGAAAATAAAGAGTTTTGTTATAACAGAAAATGAACTAACCTATCTGACTAGATTGTTAAAGAAGGATTGGAAGATCCTAGATTTGGCATGTGGATATGGGAGGTTTTCTATCCCTTTGGCTTTAATGGGGTATAGGGTGCAGGGAATAGACATAACTTCGATTTTTATTGAAAAGGGTAAAGAAGAGGCGAGAAAAAGAAATCTCAGCATTGAATTCAGAGTGGGTGACATGAGAAGCCTACCCTATGAAGATAGATCATTTGATTCTGTAATCTGTATGTGGAATTCCTTTAGTGAACTTGTACAAATTCAGGACCAAGTAAAGGCAATCACTGAAATATTCAGAGTACTCAAGAGAGGAGGACTTGCAATTGTCGAGGTAAGAAATCACAGGTCAAGCGGACCGATAGAAGAAAATTTTATAGACGGATACGAGGCAATGCCTACATATAATCACACAAAAGGAAGCATAAAACGGTTGATGAAACTATCAGATATAGGTACTTTCAAGGTGTTTGTTGAAGAGTTTGGGGGAAGGAACAGGCTTCTTTTCGAAATAATGAAAAAATGATTTTTACTTCTTTATTTTCATCGAAAGATAAGATAACTCAGAGAAACAGATTTTATTATCGGTTTAGACTATTTGAAGAAAGATAATTCATGTCAGTGATGGGAAAATTTTTGACCATTCTACTATAGTTAAGTGTTTCAGTACTGAATCAGGTGCTCAGGATAGACAAGGCACTTTCCAAAAACCTATCATTTGCGACAACTTGTTAGATTAGTGATGATCCCAATTATATTATAGCTGATAAAAATAAATTTATAAACTCTTGACACCACAATAACTATCTCCTTTTAACCCAATTTTCACGTTTCTGATTTAAAAGTTTTACCTAAATGCTCTCCTAAAGAGAAATAATGCCGGAAAGAATAGATCAGCGGTTTCCACCTTACTGGATCTATGTGCCTTTCGTCCAAAACTATGTTCTTGCTTGCGTGTACTTTCACAACTGCAGCCTCCACTATGAAGGCAATTTCTTTTCCTTGGTAAAATGGATATATATTCTTCACGATAGCCTCCATCTGAATGGGGCATTCCTTTACCAGTGGAGGTCCAACAATATCTGAGCTCTCTGTAGTCAGATGGGAAGCATTGAATTTATTGCTCTCATATCTGTATCTATCAGCCTTGGACGGAGGGACCGGATTCTTACCTGTTAAAGGAGCAAGGTTTTCAACAGCCTCCCACAGGCCTATGTCAGGAAAGTTTAGGGTCAGTTCCCTGGTCTCATTTAAGTTTTCAATAGTCTTTCCTACGGCGCTGAGTCCAAGTATAACATTATATCCTAAAGCCCATGCTGACGACATGGGTGAAAGGTTAACGTTACCTTCCTTGTCAACGGAGGATATGAGAACGACAGGTGTTCCGAAGTAAAGGACATTAGGCTTGACGTCCATATGTCCATCATTCTCTGAAGCCGTAAAATGTTCGTCCTGATTATGCGTCCTCGAATTTCCATACTCTTCATTGTCCCGTTTCAAGTCGTTTTTCATGATAGTGTGAAGATGAGCCATTACTATAAATTGCTGAAATATATGAAAAATGAGATATATCGATTAGTTTTTAGGATGATATGAGGGTGGGCATTGGGACTGGAAATGGGAAGTTTAACTAGAGCAATCTCACATCCTCTAAGGAAGAAAATCATAGAGAGTTTAGCCGATGCGCCCAGAACAGTGAGCGAGATTATGTTTCTGACCGGCGGATCTCAACCTATGGTATCTTCAAACCTTGCAATTCTCTTAAGTGCCAATGTTGTTGAGTCCTATCCATTGGGGCGGGAAAGGATATACAGACTGATCCCAGAGGGGTTTGAGGAACTGGTTGATTGGTTAGATAGGATCATGCATGCAAAGGATGAAAACAACTATCCCCCATTCAGGGGAAAAAGCACTTTAGTTAGTGAATTGCATCTTGCTCGAACGTGCTACGATCATCTAGCTGGAGTTGAAGGAGTCCGCCTTCTTGATGAACTCCTAACTAGGAAATGGCTTTTGCGTGAAAGTGAAGGGAGCAAGATGCTAACGCTTACGACAGATGGGGAAGTTGGGCTGGCTTACCTCGGGATAAAAATACCTCTCCGAAAGAACAGGAGGAGAATTTTTGCATACTCGTGCATGGATTGGACCGTTAAACGGTTTCACCTCGGTGGAGCATTGGGCTCCTCTTTACTGAAAGGGTTGGAGAATCTAGGCTATCTTGAGAGGGTTGACGGTTCCAGAAAAGTGATTATTAACGGGAAGGTAGAGAACTTTTTCATGGGGCATCTGCCTGTTCATTCGAAAAAAATGGAAAACCTTTAACGGCTACAGAACGATAAAGAACAATGACAAAAGCTCTTTGTTAAAAATCCTCAATTTTGTTTGTTACTAAAAATGGATCGATCGGGATATGATTAAAGTCTCAAGCGAATACTGAAAATTGATATGAAAAGCACGAAATAGGGATAAATTCAAAAGTAAAGGCAACAGAATTGTTCCTGAAAGGTTAGTAAGATTCAACCGTGACTCCATCAATTCCGGGGAATGGTTTATATTTCTTGTAAGCACTGCCTCATCATTCACTCTACATATACCCGCAATCATTGCATCTTCAGGATCAACAGTTAAACCCTTCTTTCTTTTATACGAATATATTTCCCCTGCCTCCCTAGCCGCTTCAAAATTCAAATTAAAAACTTCAAGATTTTCAAGAACCCTTTGAATTTTCTATTGCTCCAAGACACGTTTTTTTCTAAAACCAAACCAAAAATAAAGTTCGAAAACAGAGACGGTCGTTATACATATCTGATCACCTTCGGCTTCAACTATTTCAGCTTTCCGTATGGGATCATTGTCATTCCTCATTAAGTCTATCAAAAAGGAATTGTCCACTATCATTTACCTAAAGACCTTCCTGGAAATATGGTCAAATCTGACTTTGCTTAACTTCTCGGTCTCTTGTATTTTCTCAAGTATGGCATCGGTCTCCTCTGTACTTAGGGTGCTTCTGAATTCAAGTATGGATACTTTCTTGGTTAGCTTGTTGATTACATCAGTAAAATTCTCATTTTCCCATTGAGACTATTTAACCTAAAATACTCATCATCTGAAATTGAAATGTTTCTGCTTCCCATAATAACACACACGTATAAGTGTGTGAAATAAAGAGTATTTCTTTAATACACATCAAAAACTTTTTTTGGTTAAAGGATAGAATATAAAAAAATATAATGAAGTTGATCAGTAAGGATTTCCTTATTGCTTTAAGTGAATGCGGTCCACAAGGGAAAATTGTTAGAATAAAATAAAATTGTTCTTCTGTGTGCAGTCTAATTTTTACTGACATTTCGATAGGAAGTCCTTTAGTTTCATCTCTTCTTGTCTTTAGCGATAAAGTTGCATCTCTTATTTTATTTCCACCCTGAATAACCAATTAGTTTAGAGTTAAGTTTTAGCAAAAATGCATTATTCACTTGATATTGCATCCACAAAAAGGTGCCGAAAAATACGTATATTTGATGCACATTATTATGTGTGTCAACTCAGAGGCTTAATGTAACCTTGCCTGATGACATCTCAGAAATACTTAAGAATAAGAAAAATAAATCTGAGTTTTTAGCGCAGGCAGTTAGGGAGAAAGCGATGAACGACAAGAAAAGAGAAATAATGGAGAATGCCGAAAAATTAAAGAAATATTACGAGTCAGACGAAGAACTGAAATCTCTAAACTCTTTGGATTCCCAAGATTTCGTGGAGTGAGTGTGAGAATTGAAGCAAGGGGAAATTTGGTTGGTGAATCTCTCCCCAACGATAGGTGCTGAGATTACTAAATCAGGCCTTGTATTATCATAAGCAGTAATGAAATTGGAATTTTACCCTTGAAAGTTATAGCCCCAGTTACAGACTACAAAACACATTACAACGCTGTTCCATGGATGGTTGATCTTTTTCCAGATCCGCTAAACAACTTATCCAAGAGATCGGTTGTGGATTTGCTCCAGCTGAGGTCAGCATCTCAAAAAAGATTAATCAAGAGATTGGGCGATGTACCCGAGAAAGAATTTCACAAAATCTTAGAGGCTACAAGAATTGTATTCGGGATTTACTGAATTATGAAATGTAGGGTTACAACTGAACGGACAAGAATTTGCTTATTTTTTTAGGGAAATACTTTAGATGGGGAGCAATAGAGCACTTTTACTGATGGGTGCGTGAATATTAATATGGTGTTTAAACATAAACATATGTTATGCCCAAAACCATCACCATTAAGAAGTCTGTATATGATGAATTAATAGGATTCAAGAAAGAGAACGAAAGTTTCAGTGAGCTTCTGGACAGATTGGTTAAATCACAGAGCAAGAAGGACCTCCTTCTGTCTCTAAGAGGAAGCGTGGAATTTGAGGATAAAGAGAAACTTCTTATGGAGATTGAAAAGAAACGGTGGGAGAAGAGAAATTGATTCTCCTGGACACAGACATCATCATCGAAGTTCTGGATAGAGGTCAGACAATGGACATGCGCTCATGCTTAAAATCATTGAAAGCGGGGAAGAATACTGTACAAGTTCGGTAAACATGCACGAGGTGCTTTACAGTATAGAAAAATACTCAAA
>JAJZXP010000005.1 GCA_021806345.1 Thermoplasmata archaeon
TTGAAGAGATCCAGCCTGATTTTGGCCTTATGGACAGGTACATTCAAGAACAGGGTGGGCACTTTTTCTATCTTGTATGCAGGGAAACAATTGACAAGAACGCTATTCTGCACGCGAGGATGATCTTCTATGGCGGTGAGGATCCTGCAACAGGCTCTGCCGCAGGGCCTGCAGCGGCATGGCTGCTAAAGCACGGGATACTGGAACCGGGAAAACAGGCATTTATAGAGCAGGGAATTGAGATGAAGAGACCAAGCAGGATTTACATTCAGGGTACATTGAACAATGGTGCTCCCACCAAAATCAGGGTCGGGGGTTATTGTTTTCAGGTAGGATCGGGGCAAATTCTGCAAAGTTAATAATAAAACCATAACTGGAACCAACGTCGTTCAAATATCTCACGGACTGTTTGATTTAGGCGTTAGGCTGCTCAACGATCTTCTTTGCCTCAAATAGTGTAATATCTCCAATGCCTTTCAAAAGAACACAATCGGGAAAACTCCTCTTATCAAGTCTATTCTACATTTCAGAATTTAAAATCATATCGATTTACTCCAAGATGGCTTATGACTATATATTGTGTTAAAGATAATAGCAATAGTAGTTTGAAAAATGGTCGAACCATATAAGATATGAACAAATAACCGAGAAAAGCTTCTGCATCGATAGTTAAATCCACTGCTTATAGAGTTACGCAGGTATTCTTGATGAGACAAAATAGACAATTAAAATAATAATGTTTCCTATATCAATTTGATGAAAAAACTCTGGCCTATGATGAATGAAACAAATATTTTATCGAGATGGGCTTCAACTATTTCCCTACTTGATAGATGTTTCCTATTTTTTGTGAGTCGCGTTACAAAATCTCGGCATCATTACGAAGTGAATTTGGATTTGCAGTATTAAGGTGATAAGTAATTATGCAACTTGGTTAAACGGTAAAAATGCAAGAATTAAAAAGAGAGAATAACTGGGATTTCAAAAATGCCCAAACCAATCTCTTCACTCACAGTCTTCATGCATATCCCGCAAGAATGGTGCCAGGAATAGCGGGAGAATTAATTAAACAATACTCCAATGAGGGTGATTTAATAGTTGACCCCTTTTGTGGATCTGGGACAACATTAGTTGAAGGAACTCTTGTCAACAGAAAAATGATAGGTGTAGATTTGAATCCATTTGCTGTTTTTATGTCGAAGGTGAAGACTACCCCCATTCGACCAGAGTTACTAGAAAAAGAGTCAAACCTTCTAATTTCTGACTTGCAATCATCTAGGGCCAGGACTAGAGAATTAGAGACTTATCCAGAATCTTCACACATCATTAACTTGGACTTTTGGTACAAGAAGTATGTTATCCGAGACCTCAATTATATAAGAACCAGAATCGATGATTTCTTTGGCAAAGAAAGTGCCCCTATCAAAGATTTCTTAGGTCTAATGTTAGCGAAGACGGCAAGAGAAGTATCCAATCAGAGGCTACGTGAATTTAAACGATGGAGAATGCCACAAACAGAGCTCTCAGTTTTTAGACCTAAACCAATTAAGAAATTTAAGGAGAATATAGAAAAGGCACTACCTTCCATGAAGCATTATTACCTGGAAACTAGTGGAAATGTACATCGTAAGGTTGTTTTAGGTGATGCAAGGACATTTAAGACGTCTAGGAAAGCCTCACTTATTTTGACGAGCCCACCCTATGGAGATAGCGGAACTACAGTAGCATATGGGCAATACTCCAGTTTTGCTTTAGAATGGTTAAGATTAACAAACAAGAGTGACAGGAGGATTGATAGTCTGCCTCTTGCTGACTCCGCAGAACCGTATCAATGTCTAGAAGATTCTCCATTGTTAAAGAAAGTTTATGTGGACATACAAGACAAGGACCAACGGCGGGCGGATACTGTTCTAATGTTTTTCGGAGGGTTAAACGAGGTATTTAGCAATTTCGCAAAAGTTCTGTTACCAGGAGGTAAATGTTGTGTTGTAGTTGGAAACAGAAGGGTCAGAGGACTGGAAGTTCCAACAGACAGAATTATCACAGAACTGGTAACTAAAGTTGGCTATGACTTAAAAGAACAGCATTCTCGTGCAGTTTTACATAAAATTATACCATTTGCTACAAAACCTTGGAATAGCCAAGGAAACGGTATTCTGCAGAAGACTATTAACACTGAATCAATTCTTGTGTTTGAACGTGTATAGGCGTCCCTGAAACACTGATAATCCAATAATTTCCTGCAAATTAGAATGGAACAAAGAAAATAAATGCATTACATGACTTTTGGAGAGATACCAAAAATGTAAATAGTCATTCTTTAGAAGTATCTCGGGAACCTACTGCCAATGTAGCGTTCCTTATCAACTCCTTGTCAATATTTTCCAATCCTTTTATCTTTCTTCGCATTTCTACCAATACTGCCATGTTGCCCGAATCAATGGATAGGTCTTGCTTCCTGGTTTTTACTCCCAGCATCCTAGCTAATTGTTCATCACTTATCAAACCTAAGTCAGTTGTACTTAATAGTTCAGCTAAAAAATCCCTAACACTCAAATTATTTGAAAAGCGTAGTACGGTATCAATCCTTTCCCAGCTCCAATCAAGCAAAGGGCTATCTTTTCCTATCTTTGGTTTCCACCTATAAAAATCAAGACTAGTTTGATGACTGTGCCGCGAGTAACTATCTTGAGTTCGACGATTATCCAATAAGTGTAAAATAGATGCGGGTGAAATAGTTCCCTTTTTTGCGTAATATTCTATACGTTCTCCGTGTTCCCAAAAAAGTTCTCCAATTCTTTTTGAATTTGCAATAACTTTCTTATTGAACTTCTCGTTTTCTTGATCTGCCCACTTGTTGTTCTTTTCCTCGACATCCCATTTCTCCTCAGCTTTTTCCAGGTCATCGCCTATTCCAGGTGAATACTTATATGCCTCAATGAAAGTTCCGTTTGGATGAAAAAATCCTAATTTTTTTGGTCTTATTGTCACCTCGGTGACCTCGCCTGTCTTTATCTTATCAAATAACTCTCTTTTATGTAGGGGCCCTACAAATTCCGGCTCTTCACCATTAAGTTCTAAACGTGCCCACTCTATTATGTCTCCGTCTTTCACACCTTTCCCGACATACCTATGAGGGATAGAACGCTTACGAACAGCGCCTTCGTTGGTACCCACTACATCTCACCAAGTAACTGTATCACTCGTCTCACTAATTTGGCCTTTGTTTCTTGCAATTCAGTTATTTCGTTTTTTAACTCTTCTGCTGTCCAAGTTTCTTTTTCCTCAGCATCCATTGTTGCCTTGAGTTCAAGAAGCTTTTCTCCAACAACCTCAGCAACCACAGGCCAATAAACCTTTTTTGTTTTGGCTCCTAATTTTGCGTATTCTAATCTTCGCCCTTTGATATTCACAAATGCAACAGCTTGAGACATATCGATGTAAGCTTCGAATTCATCTCTAAGGTCTGACTTCTTAAAAAACTGCATACCTGCAAATCCAAAATTCCCTTCACCTCCAGCAGTACCAGAGCCATCCTTCGGTTCCCCTGCTCCAGAGCGTGATCTAGTTATTTTTTTGGGGACAAATTCACAATAGACATTCCTGCGTCCCTTTATAGGAACATTTTCATCATCCAATAGTGATTCAGAATTACGATCTTTCAAAGAGGCTTGAATAAAATGAATGCCAGGTGCACTTGAAGGGTCAAGGGTCATTGTCCATTGAATGCTTGCTGTACCTGGTTCCTCTGGGGTGCCAGCTGAAATGACAGTAGCATCTTTACCATATTCCACAACCATAGGCGTTGGGTCAAAGTGCTCGAAATCCGCCCAAACCATGGTCTCTTTTGGGGTTGGGTTCTTCACAATGGCTTCAATTAGAACGTTATCTCCTCTTTTGTACTCCTTTTTTTCAAATTCTATTCTACTCAGATAAATGTAATTTTTAGGGGTGGTGTTCACTTTTCGCTTCTTTCCCACAGTTTCTTTACCAAAGAGGTTAAAGTCAGGTATATCGGAAAGAGCCTCATTTAAAACAGCCAGAATCTCGGTTGCTTCCTCCTGCTCAGCTTGGGTTATGACTTCGCCTCCAGCTCGTATAAATGGCTGAGTAAACTGTTTTACGATTTCTCTTAACTCTTTACGGACTGCTTTCCAAGTTGGATGACTCAATTGATAACCAGTGTGCTGTGCATTCTCTGCATCTTTAAGAAATGGCTCTGACTCCGTGCATATGGCATCGCAATAACCAAACAACCTTGACCTAATTTGCTCTGGTATTTCTTCCGGGAAATCAGTAAACCTCGTTATGGTTTGCTTTCCATTCTTTACAATGGCAATTCCACGTCTGCTGTCTCCTTCATAGAACCGCCTTTTGGATAAGTAAAGATGCAAGTTTCTTATGTCTCCCATTTTTTTTCCACGATAAGTTATTACCACATTAGAATCCAATCGTTGGGACTTTTCTTTTCCTTGTGAGAGGTCCAACTCAGGCATAGTTGGTTTTTTAACTACAGTCTGTATTTTTATTCCTCCCTTTATTAACAAATACTCAATAGTGGCTCCTTGTGCTAGAAGGCGGAACCATCGTTCTTGAAGCTCAGATATTATAGAATCTCTATCAAGAAACTGTTCATGCACAGTGCCAATTACTCCACTGGTTATTATTTCAGTACCAGGAGAGGACAACCTTTTAGCACTATTTGGATCCAATCTCCACTTCCAGTCACCAGAAGTCCGCTCCCACAATGAAGCCTGATATCTACCATCTTGAAGAGTAGTTATAACTACAGTCTTCGATCCTGCCAACAATTGCAAGGCTTTCCCCATTCCTCTGGATCCCAACTCCCCGGCTCCTTTATTGCTATAACCCATATTATGAAAAGAACCCCAGGCACATTCAGAGTTTGTACACTCAATTTTCTTCTCTCTGATCCCCCATTCACAATTGTTACAGTGGGTCATGCCTGTTGTGCCAAAATCTCTATGACTCAGAACTCTATTGTCAGCGTCATACTTGACTACAACCTTCATATTCTTTGGTTGAGTACCAGCAACATATGCGTCAAAGCTGTTTTGGCAGTTCTCTTGCAGAATACCAAAGGCGTGATTGTTGTATGAATCAACATAGCTTTGCCACACACGATGTTTGTTTACTTGTGGAGTGTGCCAATCAAGTTCCATATTTCACCTCCAATCTTATAAGCTCGTCTTCTCTGTCAAGAAGGATTACTGCATATAGACTAAAATGTATCACATGTGATTAAATATATAAACATCTTAAATTTTCGCATTTTTATTTTATGTCCATTGCTTTCATCGCTTGTTTGTTTTTTTCTTGACTTCTGACTGTGATCTGCTCCCCTATGATCCTCTTGAGATCGTTGATCTCCTGGTACCTTGTGTCCTTCTGGGCCGACTCCGATAGTGCTTTCTTTCCGCCCTGGATGAACTGTTCCCTCCATCTCCTCAGGTGCACCGGTGAAACTCAGTGTCTGCGGCATA
>JAJZXP010000332.1 GCA_021806345.1 Thermoplasmata archaeon
AACGCTTAGATTTACACCTCCCACTGTGCTTTGAAGGCTATTCTTATCCTGATACACTACAACTTCTCCCTTTTTGATCTTTACCACATCCTGTCTCAACTTGAGTGATTCCTGAATAGTTTCAACAGTTCTCATTTCTTCAGAAAAGCCTACAATTTTGTCATTATTTAAATTGAATGCATTAGTGATTAGAAGATAGTCATACCTGATTAGTTTTCCATTTCTGGTGTTTAAGCTCTTGTCCTTAGGATTTAGGCGAACAACCTCATCATTAATATACTGAACTCCATTGTTTAGTTGGGAATCAATGCTTCTCCTGAGCATGTGGTGATCCACTAAGGAGGTTGGAATAAAAATATTGGCATCTTTGAATTCAAGATAGTTGGATTTTCCCACCATGATGATTTCTATTTCCTTTCTGTTTGACCTCTGCAACAATTTGTTTGCCGCCATTACTGCAGTCTCATTATCTCCAAGTATCACAACCCTATCAGGAACCTTCATAAATTCACCCGTCACTAAATGACTGAATATCTCTGAAATTATTTCTTTGTATTATAATTTTTACAATTATCTTTATGTTTTAGACTGGTCCAATTCAAATTTGAACGTTTAAAATTGGGATTAAATTTCTTAATCGAATTTTTATTTCCTTCTATTTAGTTCCTTTATGGTGCCATTGATAGTTAGATCAATTCGGGTTTATCTATTTCCATGGGCATTTCTTGTTCGTTAAATACGCAAAGGGTTAATGTCAAGGTGTTTTCCTGTGAAAAAGAAGATTTTCAAGCCATTCCATTCTATAAGTGAAAAAAATAGAAGGAGATTGAGGAATCCCTGAAGAATATCCGTAACAGATTTTATGAATTTATTGGAAATTTTTTTGGCCTTTTCAATGGGGAATTTCATGTCATAAATTTTATACTTTATGCGCTAATAGAGTATTATGCCAGAATCAGCAGGAGAAAAATCTGCCATTAAATCAGTTGCTACAATAGCTTTTGGTATAATCATAGCAATGGTTTTTGAATATTTTCTACCGGGCATTGAACCCTATATTGATATTTCATCTTCACCGACTACAAACTCTGACATTAACAGATATATTCAATATGCAGTAATTGGAGTAATCATTGCATCTATCACCTTTATTCTTTTAAGGGTTGTGAGGACATTTATCAATCAATTGATGGCGAGAAGTAAAAGTAACAAAAATTTAAACGGGGTATACATTCTTATCAGAATCACTGTTTATGCAATTGCCATAGGCATTTTTTTGGGATTTATCGGAGTAAATTTGCAGGGTGCGATAGTAGGGGGTGCCATAGGTGGAGTAGTACTTGGTCTGGCAGTGCAATCTGCTGCTTCAAGCATACTGTCCGGTGTTCTTGTTACCGCAGGAGGATTCTTGCAACCTGAAGAGTCAATATCTATTTTTTCATGGATGTTTCCCGAAACAATTACCGGTAAAGTGGAGGATGTGAAGACTTTACACACACGAGTAAAACTTCCAAATGGCACCAGCATCCTCATACCAAACAATATTCTTTTTGGACAGGCAATATTTACAAGACTGAACGAAGGTAATAAAGTTAAATACAATTTAACCTCCACGTTTCCAGCTGACGCTAATGCGAATGAGATTCTGTCAGACATGGACACAAAAAAAGAGCAATTTATAAGGGATTTGGACCTTGTGGAATTAAAGTATTTCTTAGGTTCTAAGAACGGCACAACAAATAGCATAAACTTTATATTCACACTTCGAGATGTGTTGCAACTAAACCGCTACATTGACTATGCTAATAGAATGGTAGAGGAAAGTTACTGGAAAATCAAAAATAAACCAAAAAGTTAATTAACTTGATGGGCTATGAAAATGCTAATTTTTAATATACCGTTTTTAATTACATGACGATGGAAAGTAAAATAAGTATTGTTGAAAAACAGAAGGACTCCATAACATTTGAAATAATGAATTACGACAATACTCTTCTTAGACCTTTGGTAGAGGAAATTCAGAAGGATGAACAGGTTACAGAATCAAGGTATTACATAAAACACCCAGTGATAGATAATCCCAGGGTCTATGTAAGGGTTAAATCTGGAAAACCTCAGGCTGCGGTAAAGAGATCAATAAAAAGACTAAGTAAGGTATTCGAAAATCTTTCTAATGAGCTAAACAAAGAACTCAAGAAAAATGACGAACCTGGTGTGGAACTTCCTGAGATGAGCAAAAAGGGCAAGCCAACTGATAACTGATGTTTTAAAAAACCCTAAACAAAAAACTCTAGTTTTACAAACTGAAAAGGGAAGGGCAGAACTTGCGCGGGAAGAAATAAGATCCTTATCCTCCATCAGCGGTTCAAGTGTTTTGGAAGAGGATGGCATAAATCTTACATTGTGCGAATATTTCGATGAATTTACGGAGTTAGCTTTTGTGAAGAAGATTGGGCTGGTTATAGAAACGGCCGAAAGTATAGAAGAATTTAAAAAAATAAACCTCCCAGAAGGGAATTTCTTTGTTAGAGTCATAGATTCAAACAATTGCCACGATACATCAAGCGAGAAGATTATTGGTGAAAATCTGGGTGGTAAGGGGAGAATCTCTTTTTCAAATCCAGATTTCGTAGTTCTAGCTTTTCATCTAAAGAAGTGGTACATCACTATCCAAGTTTTTGAGAGAAACACCAAGGAAAATAGTCAACGAAGAGCTCCATTGAGACCGTTCTTCTCCCCGATTTCAATGGATCCTTTATTCGCATCTTTTGTACTGAATCTGGGTGGATTCCGAAAGGGCGATGCGATTCTGGATCCATTCTGTGGAGGTGGGGGAATACTGATAGAGGCGCATAAAAAAGGTTTAAAAGTATACGGTCTAGATATTCTTCAAGAAATGGTAGTGGGCGCCAGAACAAACCTAAAATACTACGGATCAAGGGATTTCAATATCCAGAGGGCAGATTTTTTAAATTTTAACAGTGATTTTAAATTCGATGGAATTGCTACAGACCTTCCTTACGGTAGGAACTCACATTTGCCGGACAGAACGAATAATTTTTTAAAAAACACTTCCTTGGCGATGTATAGGAATATCACCAAGGGTGCCAGAGCATGCATTGTTACCAATAATATTGAAAATCTAGAATTTTTTAAAGAAGAATTTTTTCTGGATAAAGTGTTTCCAGTAAGGGTTCACAAATCCCTTACCCGGTACTACTCAAGGTTGATTAGAAAATAAAAACTTATTCTTCAAAAAAAGTATCGATTATACCCTGAACGATTTCGATTGGCACATCAAGTTCCTCTGCAACCCGTGCTTCATCCATGGAGTCAATGTAATCCAATAAAATCCTTCTGGCAAATTGCTGTTTTACTTCGCTATTTATTTTGTTCCTCATATTTTGTACAATCTGGTTTTTTTCTTCAAGTAATTCCTGTCTTTTCAGAATTAACTTTTCCATGTCAGAATTTATTGACCTGATCCTTTTCAGTGAATTATCTAACCCGGATTCTCTCTCCTTAGGGGCTTCTAAAGTATACTTGGCTACTTGAATGAAACTTGGCGTATAGTCAATCACCACACTTAGAAATCCGGTTGGTCTGTACACTTTTCTTGGCGGACCAAAACTACTTGGCACAGTCCCCATAGACAGAATCATGTTAGCCTTTTCAAGAATTTCCAGTTGCTTGTTTATTGCCTGCTGGGAAATACCTAAACTTTTGCTTAATTCTAGGCCATAAGAATCTTCAATCAGTAACTGTCTTAAAATTGATCTTCTAGTAGAGTTTTCAAGGATGGATAAAAGAGTGTCTATGTCGTCCATATTCACTCAATGTTTACAGATTTTCCCGAATCGCTCTTTGCTTTTTCCAACTTGAGAGTCACGTCTAGTATTCCATTCGTAAACTTTGCCTTGGCTGATTCAGGAACAACTGGTACCTGCAGTTCCACATTTTTGTAGTATTTCCTGGAACCCTGGGATACTTTGATTGTAACTTCATTCTCTGATACCTTTAGATCTATATCTTCTTTGGAAATCCCTGGAAGCTCAAATGTAACGTAAACATTCTCCTTGTCATAGTTAATATCGGTAAGTGGCTCTCTAGTTTCTACATCCGGAGGTCTAGAATTCAGTGAAGGCTTGTTTGGTAAATTCCCAAATTCCTGGAAACTCGGCTTTCCATCTGGTCCAACCTTGTATGAAAATCCATAGACAAATGGCCCTATCACACTCTCATCACCGTTTCTCATCAGATTTTCCATCATCTTCTTCATTCTCTCATTCACTCTCTCGAAGTTAAATCCGAAATCCTCGAACATGTCGTCAAAGAAGTCGTCATCCCATTCATCATCTCTTTTCTTTCTGCTTCCTACCATATACATCATCTCTTGTCAACCATCAGTTGACAACTATGTATTACTTTTATCTATTTAAATTTATCTAGACTACACCTCCAGAGAATGATCTGTCAGTCCAAAGGACGATTTTCCATGGTTTTCCTTTTCTAACTTAATCTACCCTCGGTACAACTATTATGGAAATTGGGATGCGTTATGTAATATAATTTCATAATCTCTCAATGTGTAGACTTTGTACCCGTGAAAAGCCATGAGCATTCGTTCATTGTCAAACCTTCCTATGTGAACTTCATTTTGGAATGGAATTTATATAAAATGAAATTTCTCAAATTTCTGAAATCAAGGCTCCAGGAGAAACCTCAGTGCTATTCACGCAGTAAAGTCTGTTGAATGTGTTGTTTACATTATTGCAGACTCTATACTGATTATATAGCTGAAGTACGCAGTAATAAGCTCCGTTATACAGATAGCAGTCTATGGGCTTAAGCGCTGAAGTGTTTAAATCCCTTATAAACAACGACTGGTTTCCATTGTTTGAGCCATACAGTGCATTAACTTCCTTAAAAGAAAAGGATCTCTTTGGATCACAGAGGGTAAATAATATATCCCCAGATTGTTACGTTATGTGAATTCAGAGGAATTGTTCAGGAAACTTCTTGGCCTCGAGGAACCATGGCACATCAAGGAAATAAAGTTTGATCATCAGGAAAAAAGAGTTGATATTTTCATAGATTTCCCAAGAGGATCAAAGTTCCCATGTCCTGTATGTGGACAATTATACGGTGTCCACGACACAGATGAACGGACATGGAGACACCTGAACATCTTCCAGTATCCCACATATGTACACACAAGGAATCCAAGGATAAAATGCAATGAACATGGAAAGAAGTTCATTGATCTTCCATGGGCCCGGAAAGGCCAGAAGTTAAATTAGAAATATTTTACATGAAAAATCCTTCACCTTTGATCCCAGGGTTTTATCGTCATATATGATCATTTTTTTCTGATTTCGCTCAGGAAAGAGTCTACCGTTTCGTGTTTAACATTGTTTGGTATCGACATAAGGTCTTTGAGAATGTGTCCCGTTAGAACGCATGCAACCCTATCAGACCTATCAATTGTCCCGTCGTC
>JAJZXP010000139.1 GCA_021806345.1 Thermoplasmata archaeon
ATCCAAGTCATTTAAATTTTCTATTCTGACTATCGGTATCCCCTGCTCTTTCCAGTCACGAGGTTTAAAGGCCATACCATTGATATATTGCCCCACATCATTCATAGTTACGGTTTCCCATTCTTCCTGAATCTCCCCGATCTCAGTTTTTTTGAATTTTGTGTGTCCAATACCTCTGGTGAGAAGCGTCTGCATCAGCCCCTGCTTAATGTTCTTCTTTTTAGTTATCAACTTGTCAAGTGACTCTATCAGGGAATCAGTGTCTGAGAGAATTTTGGCGATTTTTTGTTGCTCTATGTAATGAGGTAGTGGGATTTCCAATTTAGCAAGTTCAGCTAGATATATGCCAGTCTGTGCAGTTGATTTGGAGTAGAGCTTAATTTGTCCTTTGAAGTTTGATGAGTTTAGGACTTGAAAAAAGTAGTCATTGTTGACCAAATCACGTCGAGGCCTTAAGATTGCAATACTTCTTTGCACACTAAATTTATCATTTGACGTTACAATCGCTGCTCTTCCAAGAGTACCAACAACAGTGATGAGAATGTCGCCTTTCCTTATAGAGTAAAACTTTTGTATCTGTTTATAGTCATTTTCACTGATATAAGTAACATCGTTGAGAAAATCTATTTTTCCATTTTCTATGTTTGTCGCACTGAGTAAGGGTATTCCTAAACTCTTCCTTACGGGTGGGTTATGGGTACCGTCCTTTATGAGTTCACATAAGTCGTGAAGAGAAGAGATTTTCCAATCAATAGGAATCTTGCCAACTCCTGTCATTTTGTAACTTGTCCGAATAATCTGATCTACCAACTGAATCCCAATTCCTTCAAGTGGATCTCAACTTGCTCTGATAGATCGTGAACATTACTTGACAATTCTGGTAAAGGTTCTGCATAACGCTCTTCCAAAACCCGCATTCTCTCAAGTAACCTGTGGAATACTTGTTCAACTTTGCCATTTAGTGAAGTTTTCAAGCTCTTGAACCACTTACTCTCAATAACAGATTCCTTGATCTCTTCTTCATTAAGCGCAGTGAACTTTTCTCTCAGCCTTTTGTCGAGGAGTCCTTCAATAGATTTGATCTCACTATTTATACTGGTCTCTTTCCCTAAAAGTTTCAAATATTGGTTTAATGCTTCCAACTCTTCCTTATATTCAACATCGTTTGCAATCTCTTTTATTCTTAGAGTGATACTATTTTTTGAGATTTTCCCATTTTCGTTTCTCACGTTTGAAAAAAGATCATCATCCCCAGAATTCTCCTCCTCAAGACTTTGTTTTTCGCCAGTTCCTGATTCAAGTTCAGATTCCAATTTCTCTATCTTCTCCTTCAGATCTTTAAAATAAATACCGGCAAGTATATCCTTAGGAACCAGTGGACAATCCCAGCCGGTAATTTTTCCATTCTTGTCTTTGATAGGTTCCAAGCTAATCTTCCATCCTTCTGAGGATATCAGATACAAATCATCCTGCATGGTTTCAGCCCAGTATGTCATAAAATCCTGGTAGACATCATAGTTCTCTATGAGACCAGTGTTTGAAAAATGATCAAGGATGGATTCGGATAATTCCTTTCCAACAGATTTGGGTTTAGAACCGACAGTCAAATCAGCCAGCATTGGTTTGGATCGTTCACACCATTTCTTGAAAACGTCCTGAACCTTTGCTGTAAATTCAGAGAATTCGGAACTCTCAAGTATTGAAGTCCTGATGTCATCCGCACCCAACTTGAAATCGTAATAACCTGGTCTTGAATTTTCCTTGAAAAGTTTGTCCTTGAGATTCGGGAAGGTTTTCCAGTAAACATTCAAATTCTCAATGTCCCTTTGAGGTATTCCTCCAAGCAGATGGGCTTCGATATCCTGAATGTCTTCCTCTTCTGTGCTGTCAATGTAAAGCGAAATGTTAAGGTTGAAGTCATTCTTTTCAATCTCTTCGTATTCAACCAACCTCGAATATTTTGGTATCTCGATCTGATTATTGAAAACATCCACAATTTTGTGTATATCCCTGGCCCTGAGTCTGTTCTTGTTTCCATCCTTAGCAAATCCTTCCTGGGCAGCAATCATGAAAATTGGTCTTCGTTCTCCTGAATTTTCTTTATCAAGTACAATGATACTTGCAGCTATACCAGTTCCATAGAAGAGGTTGGGCGGCAAACCGACGATCCCCTTTATGTATCCTCTTTCCACTATGTTCTTTCGTATGATCCCTTCAGAATTTCCTCTGAAAAGCACACCTAACGGAAGAATCACGGCTGCCTTTCCAGTGCTCTTCATGGATTTTATCATATGAAGAAGGAATGCGTAATCGCCGTTCTTAGAAGGCGGGATACTGCCAAAATCAGTGAACCGATCGAACCGGTCATGTTGAGGGTCAATGCCATTTGTCCATGATTTGGCTGAAAATGGAGGATTTGCAACAACGAAATCGAATGTTTTCAGCTTCCCTGACTCAAGAAAATTTGGATCTGAAAGCGTATTTCCCCTCCATATCTCTGCTGATGGGTTTTTGTGGAGCCACATATTCATTACTGCTAAGGCGCGAGTGGCAACATCGTTTTCCTGGCCATATATAGTAATGCCATTTCGTGTCTCATCTGCAGCTTTTAACAGGAGTGATCCAGATCCACATGTGGGATCGTAGACTGTCTGGGATCTCGTCGCATTTTTGATCCCAATCACTTTGGCCATAATTTGGGAAACTTCAGAAGGAGTGTAGAATTGCCCTTTGCTCTTTCCAGATTCTGTGGCAAAATTACGCATAAGGTATTCATAAGCGTCTCCCAGCAGATCGTCCCCTTCTGCTCTGTTTTTACTGAAATTAAAGGCCGGGTTCTCGAAAATAGCGACCAGCTTTGAGAGCCTATCCACCATCTCTTTCCCTTCACCAAGTTTGCTCTTGTCGTTGAAGTCCGCGTCCCTGAATACGTCTTGGAGACCATTTTCCTCTGCAAATTTGGCTATGACTTTGTTAATCCCGTCACCAATGTCCGGTTTTCCCTTAAGCGCCACTATGTCTTTGAAGCTTCCACCCTCAGGTACAGAGACAACAGAATCAGGTTTTCCACCATATTTGTCAGAAACATACCTCATGAAAAGCAGCACGAGAACGTAATCCTTGTATTGGGAGGCATCCATTCCGCCTCTCAGCTCATCACACGCCCTCCATATTGAATTGTAGAGTTCGCTCTTTTTTACTGCCATTGATGTAGGATAGTGATTGTTAAACAAAAATCTTTCTATTCTAAGATGTTGTCAAATTTTCGTTGATAATTTGAAGACTGAAGTATTATCACATAATTGCTTCAATTAAAAGTCTCACTATTCTCCAGTTCAGACAAATGCTCATAAGATTACTAAACCCGTATTCGGAAAAATCAACAAAGAATTGACAATGTTTTTTTATAGCAAAATCTATACACAAAACCGTTATAACCATTCATGTATGATAAATGTTCATGGCTTGGTTGCATTGACAAAGCAGATGAAACACTTCAATTAAAATATACGTATAAGAACCCCATAGTCAACTTGTGCATACGCCATTATGATCTAAATAAAAGGGCTGATAAATGCTTGGAGTGTACAATATAAATGAGTTGAAATAAATTGAAAGGGAATCTAAATATAGATAGATGAAATTTACTATGGTGATTTTGGGGATTTATTAATTGGCGTTTGTGAAAAACAGGAATTACAGAAATCTTTCAAAGATTCTTCATAATCTTCTTTATTTCTTATCATTAAAGGGTCTGAGAGTTCTGTTTTGTAATTATTTAGGGACATTTTTGCTTCTTCATTATCTTTAAAACATGAAGAAACAATTTTTCTTGCAAAATCATAATATAGTTGGTCATAATTCTTATGCAAGCTTGAGAAAGCCAAAGCAGTTGAACCGATGCCCTCTGACGTAGCAGCAAAAGCTAAAAAATCATAAAGATGATTAGAGGGATGTTGAATACTCAAAATGAGAATGTAACTGAACCCTATAACCCACAGAAAAATCAACATTATTATAGAAATATAAATAAACCACTTTTTTCTCGATGCATGCTTTAGTATTTTAGTTTTCAACTGTTCAGCGGATTTAAATTTTTTGCATTTCATTTAACACTCCTGGCAAGGGCAAATGCAGTGTCCTTTATTATCCCGATAACAGAGTTTGTACCCTCCATGCCCATTATCGATGAACCTCGGAGTCATAGGAACACCATCGTACGGACAAAGTACCTGAGAAGCCATAAGTGAATTTATTGCTTCCTTTAACCGATTTATCTCTTCTGACAATCTACTAACATTATCTTCCATGCAATTTAATTTCTTACTTTTATATATTTTTTTGGTATAATTCCACGGTAATTATAAGGATGCCCTTCTCTTTGACGTTCTGGTAATGTCAATAAGTTCTTTCTTGGCATTCATTGAATTAGTGGAACAGTGGTAAAAGTTTGAGGTTGCGTTTCCTTTAAAGTTTGGTTTAATTATGATATTTATGAACATATCGTTAAAATTACACTAAATAAATTTTTTTTCCACTTCTTTGAATGCCTTTTCTAAATAATTAACAAAGTAAGTTAATAGTTCGTCTATTGACATATTTTTTAATTCATCTGGCAATGAAGTCGGTATAATGAATGGTTTTACTTGGTCTTCTGGTAAACGAACATAGAACTTAACTATTGAACTATCCAGTTGCTTAATAGTCCAACCTGCCCCAATAAAATCCATAAAATAACCCTTTGCATTAGGAGGTTTATCCCCAAGGTCTTTTGGTAAAGATAAATGAATAATTGATAATCCCATGTTAACTTTTGGAATAGTATACTCCTTCCGTAAATTTGGTTCTCCAAATAGATTTAATATGAAATCATCCTCATTAATATTCAATAAATATTTTCACTTTATATTTTCTAATAATTTTTTGATTTCAATATAATCATCATCATTTAAATTATAATCATATAAATCCTTTATATTATGGTATGGTGGGTCTAAATAGAAGAATGAATCCTCGGAATCGTATTTTTTTATTATTTCCTTATAATCCAAATTTTCTATAGTCCAGTATTTAATATCATCATAGAATTTGTTTAAGGCCTTATCTATATTCAATAATGTAATACTTTTATTTCTTTTGATGGAGTATGAATAATTTCTTCCTTCCCCATTGAATGATAAAATGTTCCGGTATAGAAACCGAAAGGCATTCTCTGTTTTATCTGAGGTTTTTTCATTATATAAATTGAACAGTTCCCTAGAATTTATTGCATATGACAATTTCTTAATTATATTATTTTTATTGTGTTTTACCTCATTGAAGAAATTTACTATATTTCCATTGATATCGTTGTATACCTTTATCCCTGCATTTATATTCAATAAAATCTTTCCAGATCCAGAGAATACATCTATTATTGCATTTTTCCCACTTTTATTGATTATTCCTATTATGTCCTCAAGCATGTAAAATTTCCCACTAGGATATCGTAATAAGG
>JAJZXP010000102.1 GCA_021806345.1 Thermoplasmata archaeon
CTTCATGGCCAAGGATGGCATGACAGAAATAACGATGGATGCATGCATAATGCCATCAGAGAGCATGGAATACATAATCCCGTTTCTTCATGGAATAAAGGATCTCTTTGGCGATCCGGTTTCCGTTCTGAGGGATATGTCTCCTGCAATAAAGGAATCCATATCCATGGTATTTCCGGGAATATTACAGCTGATATGTCATTACCATTTCGTGAAAGATCTGGGAAAAGACATATTTTCCTCATATATCGAGAATGTTACAATGTCGAAAATTTAAAATATTTCTAAAAGCTAACTTATATGTGTCATCTGATAAAAAAATAGAGAAATGGAATAAAATTCTGGAAGATACAATGCAAGAACGGGATGAGATTAAAGATAAGATTAAAGAATTGGGAGAAAAGATTAAGAATGGCGATCACGCAATTCTTAATCAACAAAGAGTTTTAATGCTGGGTCGTAAGCTGAAAGAATGGAATAATAGAGTGAGGATTTGTGAGGCTGAGTTAGAAAATTTGAATCTGAGAAAGTAACAAAGACCAAATTATTTAGGATGAGGATCATAATGGAACCTACAGATAACAGGTTGTATGAATACATTGATGAGGCTGGTTATTTAAGAAAAATTCTGGATATTAACAACCTCCTTTTAGAAAAATTATCTGTAATTCCGGAACTTTTCAGCATTGAGGATTTTTTAGAAATAGTGTCATTATCTCTATATCCTAGGAAAAATGATGAAAAGTATAGAAATTTAATTAGAACAATTCCAAAATTATCTTTTGACAAAGTTGATTCTATCCTTGCCAATAATCAATCACAGTTGTCTTATAAGAAAATTTCACATAGATACAGCTCAACCGCTGGCGTCTTATTTTTAATTTCTATTGTTATGATATTATTTGTCATGTCCTCAAGAAATGTTTATCTCTTGCTAACCACAATTATCGTTTTTTTGGTATCCGTAATACTGGAAATTCACTCGTTCAGAATTGATAAAAGGGCCATAGAGATTCCAGATGTCAAATACCACGGAAAAAGAGTCTTCAAAGTAACTCTTCGTAATTATATACCGGTGCTGGAACCACTTGAATACTTTGAAACTGCTCAACTGGATGATGAAGAAACAGTTATCTGCCCTAAATGTCACGGCGAAGGGGAACTGGAATACACGAGGAGGGAACTAGATGTTTCCTCTCGAAGTTTACCAGATAACGTTCCTCTAAGGGAGCAATATAAAAATGTAACTTATACGGTCACCTGCAATCTGTGTAATGGGGTTGGGAAATTTAACAATATAAATGTATGTAATAAATATAACAGCGAAGCAAAAGAAGTTAATAGGAAGATGGAAATTATTTTTAGCAAATTTCCTGCGATTAGGAAATGGAGTGATAATCTCAATAACAATTTGCAACTTTGGAATTCTAAATTAAAATCTTAATTCCATATATCTTATATTCCACGCTTTTCAATAGCAGATATATCAAAAAGCCATAATATACGCTTCTGTATCTCGGTAGCTCCGTATGGATTTTCTCAGAGAGATAAGATTTAAAAATAATAGAAATGAAATGTCCGCCGTATTTAGCTCGATATTTGTTTTTCCCTTTATATTACTCCTATCTGCTCATTTAAATATGTTCCGAATCTCCAACAGAATTCTAGGGAATTATGAACAGTTTCATAACTTTTTAGCACCTCAAAGATTGCACATTTTAATTCTCTTCAACCAAAAATTTATCTTATAAATTGATTGTGTAGATTCATATCTGATGGAAGTTGTTTTATGGGGAATGAATTTGATCTCATAGATACTTTTCCGGAGTTTATGGATTACTGGAATAAAAGTCAAAAGGATAATGCCAGTGAAGAGATAAAAACTTGGGAAAGCTACTACAAAACAAATTATCCGGAATTATTCGAAAAAATTGTACAGGATTACACAGAATCTGGACTTAATTGGGAAGATATTGCCAGAGATAAGATATTTCCCATAAATGTAGACAGGTTCAGCGTAATGGAACAGGCATGTGCGAATCTCAGGAAGATCATTAAGGACCTGTACAAAGATTCGGAAATATCGAAATTTCATCTGCCACGAATAACTTTCGTAATCTATCTTGGTTTAGGAAACGGTGCAGGATGGGCAACAGATTATGATTCAAGACCTGCAATCCTACTAGGGCTTGAAAACATAGTTGATATGGGGTGGGAAGGAGAAATAGCCTTAAAAGGTCTCATCCTTCATGAAATGGGCCACACAATTCATTATGAGTTAAGAAGGGAAAGAAAAATCAATAATGGTAATGGTTCTCTGTGGACCCTTTATGAGGAGGGATTTGCCCAGTATTTTGAATCGCGTTTAATTCCTTCTGAAAGCTGGCATCAGGGGTTGGGACAACCAGGATGGGTTGGTTGGTGCGAAGATCATCTCTCTCATCTCGCTGAACTATTCCTTTCAGAAGTGGAAGCAGGTGGAGAAACCAATAGATTCTTTGGTTCATGGTTTAATGTTGACGGATGGAAAGAGACTGGATATTATCTGGGTGAAAGAGTGGTTAACCTAATGGAATTGCCGTTTAATGATCTCGCTTGTCTGTCACCGGAAGATGTAGGTATTTTGATGAAGAACTATCTCATTGAAATTTCATGATTATTTCACAAATATTTTTTTCGAGGAGATTATTGTTCTACTCCGGTTTTTAATGGATTCCACTGCTGGTGTTTGTTCCCATTAGATAACTATAAATTTTTTTACTTAGAACAAGGTAAAAATGGAGGGAGGCACAGAAATCGTCATAAAATGAATTTATGGATTTATCGAGTGGAAAGTTACAAAGTTCAGTTCAGGTAAAGTTAAATTGTCCCAAGGAGTTCCTTGACATGTAATTTTATCTAATAATATTCAGGAACAGGGAAAGATAGTATCCCGCACCCTTGGTGTTACGAGTAATTTTATATTATGATTAAATATTCTTAAAATGATTTGCCCAAATTGCAATACAGATATCCCTGAGATTGCGAAATACTGTCCGATCTGCTCATACAAATTTCCACTGAAAATGGCAGACTACACTTTAATGAGAAATTTTGCATTAATTGCCCTCTTTTCAACGATTCTTTCAACTTTTCTATACTATTATCTATTTTATCACCCAACGGACATTTATGAATCTCTATACCTCGTAGGAGTTCCAATATTTCTATACTCTTTTTCTCTTATATTGCTTAGAAATGCATATTCTAAACTGTCCATTGGTAAGTACATTTTTTCCACAGAGCAAAGTGCAGCTACGATTGCCGCTATACTTAGGGTTATACTCTATCTTCTAGCATTTCCGATTATTTTTCTCATTCCCACCCCTTTGAGCAATTCATTAAGCAGTATACGCAATTTGATTTACGCAACTTATATTTTTGTTTCACTCATCTTTGAATTTGGTTTCATAAAAATTGGAATTGAAGAAAATTCATCTGGAATGAAGATTGCTGGAATTCTGTACATTATTGGTCAAGCTATTTCAGGAATCATTTTTTTCCTTGGTGAATTAATCGCATTTGATCGTATAGCACTCACGCACTTTCCGATATTTTATCTTAACATTACAGGAAATGCACTGCTTTCCTTAGGATTACTGGAAATAATAGTATTTTCAACAAGATCCAAAAATGAATATGAAAAATAAAAAAATGGGAAATTAGTCCTCTCCAGCGCCTGCGCCTGGTGGAGGAGATCCGCCTTTTGATCCCTTAGTTGCAATAACGTCATCGATCCTGAGAATCATGACTGCAGCCTCGGTTGCAGCATCTATTGCTTGCTTTCCAACTCTTATGGGCTCTATGACTCCTGCTTTCTCCATGTCTTCTATGTTCCCTGTGTATAGGTTTATTCCGAATTTCTTGTGGCCCTTCGCATGCTCATTCCTGAGGTTTATGAGTATGTCGATTGCGTTAATTCCTGCATTTTCAGAGAGTGCTCTTGGTATTTCCTCCATGGCGTTTGCGAATTTCTCAATTGCGAGCTGCTGTCTTCCTCCAACCTTTACTGCATACTCTCTTGTCTTTACTGCGATCTCGACTGCTGCTGATCCTCCGCCTGTGACATATTTTCCATCCTCTATGGCTGCAGCAACAACATGAATGGAGTCCACTATAGACCTCTCAATTTCATCAACCACATGCTCGGTTCCACCTCTGACAAGAAGCGAAACAGCCTTTGGATTGACACATCCAGTCACGAATGTGAGGTAATCATCGCCTATCTTGATTTGCTCTACCTGTTCTGCTTTTCCTAGATCTGATGAGGTCAGTTCATCAATGGATGATGCAATTGTAGCTCCTGTGGCCTTCGAAAGTTTCTCAATATCACTTTTCTTTACTCTCCTAACTGCATAAATACCCTCTTTTGCAAGGTAATGCTGTGCAAGATCATCAATTCCTTTCTGTGTTATGAGGACATTTGCTCCCGTTTCCTTCACTTTCTTGACCATTTCCTTCAGTATTGACTCTTCCTGTGAGAGAAATTTCTGTATCATTGTCGGGTCATCTATTCTTATGTTTGTGTCGAATTCAGGTTTCTTGATTTCAAGTGCAGCGTTGAGTACTGCTATCTTTGCATTCTTCACGGAATCCTGCATTCCAGGGTGAACTTTTTCCTTGTCCACTATAATACCATATATAAGCGTGGTGTCATCTATGTCTCCGCCCTGTTTCTTAACTATCTGGACGTTGTCCAAGTCAACCTTGTAGCCATTTCCAGTCTTCTCAGCTATGGTCTTTATAGTTTCATAGGAAATCTCACTGAGTTTATCCTTGCTTCCCGACGCAGACTTGCTGCTGAGGGATGTGGAAGCCATTTTCATGATCTTTTCCTTGTCGGTGATCTCAACCTTTGTTGCAATCTCATCAAGTATTTCCTTCGCCTTCTGTGCAGCCATCCTGTATCCATCTGCAATCACAGTCGGGTGAACATTCTGGTTTATGAGAGATTCTGCTTCCTGAAGCAGTGCCCCAGCAACGACCACTGCTGTTGTCGTTCCATCTCCAACCATTGTATCCTGGGTCTTTGAGACCTCTACCATCATCTTTGCAGCCGGGTGTTCAACATCCATTTCTTTCAGGATTGTGACTCCGTCATTTGTGATGACAATATCTCCGAGGGAATCAACAAGCATCTTGTCCATTCCTCTTGGGCCAAGGCTGGTTCTTACTGCTGATGCAATGCTTTTTGCAGCATCTATGTTCGCCTTCATCGCATCTTTTCCGGTCTCTCTTTTAGAGCCCTCTTTTAATATGAATATTGGTTGTCCGCCTAACATGGTTATCAAGTAGTAAAAATAAACTTCTATATAAATGTTTGTAAACTTTTGTTTCTACAAAACACGACATTCATGGTAAAAAATGGAATATGTAAATTCCTCATCCGGAATGTTTTGATTCTTTCGTTTCCATCATATGGATGAAAGAATATCTTCTGTGGTT
>JAJZXP010000224.1 GCA_021806345.1 Thermoplasmata archaeon
AGAATTATATCACGCAGATAATAGCATCAAAATTTACAATAGTGCTACTAAGCCGGAAAAGGATCTTTTGGAATTATTGATCGAAGATCTCACCAAGAGAAATGCATGCGAAATAGATGAACCAGTCTCCACAGACATTCATAGATTGATTAGGTTTCCATTTAGCCTCCATGGAAAGACAGGTCTGGTTGTTAAAAGTTTAAGTCTAGACCATCTGAAAGACTTCTCCCCTCTTAAAGAAGCAGTTTACGATTACAAAGGAAAGGAAACAACAATATTATTAAAACAACCCTTTAAAATAAATTTCCTGGACAAAGAATATGACCTCGAAGGAAAGGTAACTGTTCCGAGAAATTTTGCAGTTTTCATGTTAAGTTCAGGTAGAGCTTCTTTAGAATAATTATTTGTAAATAATTAGTAAAGAAAATTACATATATACTATTGCTATCTCAGACATGGTGACAAGATGGATTTAAAGAATTCTAAGACACTGGAAAACCTTAAGGCTGGTTTTGCAGGAGAAAGCCAGGCTAACAGAAGATATCTGTATTTCGCACTTAAGGCGGATGAAGAAGGACAGCAGGAAATCGCTCAGGTATTCAGGTCAACTGCCGACGGGGAAACAGCACATGCTTTTGGACATCTCAAGTATTTGGCTGTAGTTGGAGATCCAGTTACAAATGAGCCAATCGGGACAACAGAACAGAATTTAAAGTCTGCAATTGCAGGAGAAACATATGAGTACAGCCAGATGTATCCGGGATTTGCCAAGGATGCAAGAGATGAACACTTTGATGAAATTGCCCATTGGTTTGAAATACTGTCAAAGGCAGAAAAATCTCACGCAACAAAATACGAAAATACCTTAAAAGAAATGAAGAAAAACCAGTGATAAAAATGCAGAAAATCAGTAAGGAGGAACTTATAACTCCTGAAAATTTCTCGAAAATTTTGCAGGAAGAACGCAGGGAGATTATAGGGTTAAAAAAATTTAGACGGATCGAGAGCCGCACATTCAGCTACCTTTTTGAAAATAGAGAAACAATTAGGAATCAAATGAATGAAATGATCTTAATTGAAAACATGCATGATCCTTCAGAGATTGAACATATCCTGAACACTTACAACGAGTTGATCCCTTCTGAAAATCAACTAAGTGTTTCAATGTTTATAGAAATTAGTGATGAAAAGGTACTTTTGAAGGAAATGCCCAGACTTTCTGGTGTAGAACAGGAAGTTTACCTCATATTCGGGGAAAATGAGCTAAAAGCGGTTCCTGAAGAGGGTAGATCTACAGAAACATTGGAATCAACACTTCAATATCTCAAGTTTAATTTCGATGATAGGATGAAAGGGATTTTTAAGTCTGCGAAAACCGCTTTTATCGTTACGAGACAGAGGAATTATAAGGAAAGCGCAGAAATTACAAGCGAACTTCTAAGGACATTACAAAATGAAATAAATTAAATACTTATTAAAGTTAACAAGGCAATGATCCAGGTATCAGGGGTTACTCATTCCTATGGAGGGAAAAAAATAGTTTTGAGCGACATAGACAAAAAATTCTCATCAGGAAAGATATATGGAATAGTTGGACCCAATGGAGCTGGTAAAACCACTCTTTTAAACGTGATCTCTGGTATTAATTCTCCAAAGAAAGGAACCGTGGAAATTGATGGATTCAACATCAAAAAGAACAGGGAGAAGGCTTTGAGCAGAATAGGTTTCATGCCAGACAGGGTATATCTTGAAAACCAATCGCCAGTTCTTCCACAGATTGCATATTTTGGAACGTTCTATGGGCTAAAGTATAATGATTCAATGGAAAAAGCGAAGAGTCTCCTGGCAGAGTTTGGACTTCCCAAGGAATTCTGGAATAGACCAACAGTTAGACTTTCCCTCGGACAGAGAAGACGGGTAAGTTGGGTCATGGCAACCTTACACAACCCTGAGAATTTACTGATGGACGAGCCATACAACGGTTTCGATCCCTTTGGAATGAGACAGTTGACAGATTACATACTCGAAGCCCGAGATAGGGGAAATACTGTATTAATTTCATCGCACATATTAAAGGAAGTTCAATCAATCGCTGACGAATTTATTTATATTGACCGGGGAAGGCTGGAAAAGTCGATTGAAACAGATGAAATTGAAAAAGCATCCGGAAAGGTATGGATCAGGGTAAAGAATCCTGATGATAACTTCACAAATATAGTATCAAAATTTGGAGACGTCAGGAGGATAGGACAGGCATATGAGTTGACGCCAAATGCAGATTTAGGTCTGGATGTAAGCGAAATAAACCAAACGCTTGTTAAGGAAGGTTACAAGGTCGAGTCAATATACCAGGAAAAGAGAACCGTTGAGGATGAATTCTTTCAAAAAAAGAATAATTAATTCAGGTCCGCCGGGAATTGAACCCGGATCACAGGCTCCGGAGGCCTGTATGATATCCTTTACACTACGAACCTAGCGCTTATATCCGATCTTTCTTAATAAATCCCTTCTCTTTTCCTTGTCCTGATCATTTTCAACCCCCAGGGGTGAATATCCATCAACCACTCCTAAAATGGAACCACCCTGTTCGGTTCTATATACAATAACTGAAAGGGGATTTGCTGTGGATGCAAATATTCCACCAACCTCCATGCAGTTCTTTATGGAGTTCAGAATTGAGATTGGAAATGTGTTTCTCAGCATTATCAAAAACGTGTGACCACATGCTACTCGCTTGAGATTTTCAATACCCACTTTTACCAATTCTTCATCATTCCCTTCGTGCCTGATCAATCTTTCTCCTGAAGCTTCAGAGAATATTATTGCGTACTTTGAAGAAGAGTTCGCTGTTTTTATGATCTCTTCCAGATCCTCAACCGTCTTGATAAAATGAGAATATCCCAGTATAAGGTTGCAGCCCTCTGGCATATTTATCTTAACTACATCAATGCTTTCCATTGAATATGTCATACATAATTAGTTTAAATTATTGACTGTGAAAATTTAAAGAACTTGTTTGAGCACCAGGCTACCGTAAATAACCATTATCACTAAGATTATCTCCTCCAGCAATGAGTTTGGCACTATGTAAAGTAACATCATCAATCCCAAAAATAGTCCGGTGGTAGGTTCCTTTTTGTATATGTCTCCCAGTGTGGTGATCATTCCTGTGATATTCCTCACTAATCCTTTTTTATTGTAATTCATTACAATAATGGAAACGTACGCTACTATGATGAAAAGAGAGGCAACTAAACCACCTACAATCGGTATGAAGGAAATTATTATGTCAACAAATGAAATAAAAATAGCAATCATCAGAATTATTCCCTTTGTTTCGAACGAATCAGACAATGCAGTTCTTACTGAAAATTTTCCCGTATCGACTAAATCTGCGGATGAGAATGTCTGCCAGAAAATTGCCAGAACCATGAAAAAGTTGGTTAATATTGCAACAATTAGTAATGCAATGAACCTGAGAATTGAATTTGTAATCCCAGTACCTGCGTTTATATGAAAAGCAATCATTATCTCATTGGCTGAACTTGCTGCAAGCAAAGCTATCACGGCAGCTATTATCAGACCAAATATATATGGAAGTATTATCGTGGGCTCTTTTTTTATGAATTCTAAGGCCCGTTTTAGTGAAAGTGCCTCATCTGCCATTTACCTAGCATTTAAAACATTAATATATATTTTTATAAAAGTGATCAATTTGTCTGACAAAATAAGTTTTAG
This sequence comes from Thermoplasmata archaeon, assembly GCA_021806345.1. The sequence goes on from JAJZXP010000224.1 coordinate 3,739, forward strand.
AAAAATCCTTAGAGAGAAACTGGAAAAAAAGATTTATTACAATGGTAAGTATGACAACGAATGACCGGAGAATTGGATTATGGGACAATAATAGTGGGTGCAGGAACTGCTGGTCTATCAGCAGGATGTGTTCTTAATGAAAATTCAACATCTTACTTAATTATAGATAAAAAAGATGAAGTGGGCCTCCCTGTCAGATCAACAGGAGCCGTTTCGCTTGAATGGGTCAATAAAATAGGCATGCCCGTAGACAAATCCATTATTGCTTCTTATATCAACAATATGTCATTCAGAACAGTTGGAGGAAAGAGAATAGATTTAAAATTCAACCATCCAGTTGGATTGGTGTATGATTTCACAAAATATGAAAAGTTTTTATCTTCTAAATTTAAGGGCGAGTTGAACTTAAAATTAAAAACCAGGGTTCTTGATGTCACAAAAAATGAAGTTGAACTGAACAATGAAACCTTAAAATGTAAAAATGTAATTTTAGCAGCAGGACCCCAATCCAATCTTGGAAACAAATTGGAAAAGACGCAGGCCCTTGTGGCGTATGAGGAAACCAGAAAACTTGAGAAAAGGGATGATTTTCAGATGATTCTGTGGTTTGGAAATGATGCTCCTGGAGGTTATTACTGGGATTTTGCAGACTCTGATAACACCAGGAAGGTAGGGGTTTGTTATTATCCTACTTCCAACCGAACTCCAAAGGATGTTCTCAATGAGTTTACGGAAAAATTTCCAGAAACATCGGGTAATATTGTTCACACAATGGCTCACCAGATTCCCCTAACTGAACCTTCCAAGACTGTGATAAGGGACGGTTTGTATCTAACTGGTGATATGGTTAATGCAGTGCTGAACACCACAGCTGGTGGTTTACAAGGAGCATTCTGGTCCGGAAAAGAGGCAGCTAAGGGAGTCTTGAAGAATGACGCAAGTTTATACCAAAATACTTGGGACACCCAGATTAGACCCTGGTTGATGAAACACCACCAGCTTCATAAGAAAATACACAAAACTGGTGAAAAATCTGTAGGAAGATATATTTCCTTGGCTAAACTGATGACAAAGTCAATGCAGATTAAAGTTTTTGGTGGTCTATAATCCCATTTTGATATTATAAGTCGAGATTTTAAGGTTAAATATGATAAGAATGAACGCATTCACAACTTAAAATGAGTGTTAGTGTTAAAGTTATAGAGATTCCAATCGCGATCAGAGCCCTAAAAACAGCCTCAATTTATGTTGTCTCAAGTGAAAATAAAAATATACTGGTTGATACAGGAATGGATTCTCAGATAGATGTTTTTCTGAAGGGAAGTGGAATTGACATCAATCAAATTGATGGTGTTGTTCTAACTCATATGCATATAGATCATTTGGGTGGATCATCAAGATTAGGTACTAAATTTGGCATCAAATCTTATCTGGGTGCCAGGGATATGGAGCGAGTTTCAGCAATCCAGAATTCACCTGAAAAATTCATTGAATGGCAAAGGGAATATCTAACAATGCATGGGGTTCCTAATTTCTACACAGATTCAATGAATAAGTTTCACCCAGTTTATACTGAACTGAAAAATTACCTAACTCTGAATACTGATGATTTTGTGGAATATTCCAATTTAAGAAATATATTCAATGTAATAAGAACTCCTGGACATTCTCCCGGATCCACATGTTTCGAAACGTTAGATGGAAAAAACCTTTTCACGGGAGATCATGTTCTCGAAAGAAT
>JAJZXP010000112.1 GCA_021806345.1 Thermoplasmata archaeon
AGCCAGGATATTAATGAAGGGTTTAGGTTATTCTTTGGATGGCTTTTAGCGATGTAATTTTATTGGGTTTTGTCATCATTTCCCATTACTTTTCTTATCAGATCGTCCACTTCCGAAGATGTTGAATTCTGTTCTTTTTGTCCGCCGGTGCCTAATATGCTTCCAATAACATCATCCACATTTTCTCCCCCTCTTGACGCAAATTCATCAAGGCTCTTGTTAATATCCCCGAACTGATCTTCCAGTCTAGATTCAAGTTGTTCAGTTCTTGAGTTTATGCTTTCTATGTTCTGGGTGATCTGTCTCGCTTGTTCATCGGTGAGCATTCTTTTTCCAAATTCTTCGTTGGCAGAGGATAGGATTTTGCCACTGGATCTCTCAATATAAATAAATTCAAAGGTAACCTCAAGGTTGTCAAGATAAAGCATAAAACTTCTCAGATAGTCAATAGCGCTTTTGACTCTAACAGCGTTTTGAGCTGCGTTTTTCATTCCTTTCTGATCCTTTACCTGTGCAGCTTTTTTTATGTTGTTAATTGCCTGTACCAGCAATTGCTCCTGTTTCTTAAGATTTCTATCAACTTGAGATTTATAATTCCTTATTTTCGATCTCGTCTCAAATCTTTTATCTTCTTCTGATTTTCTAAGTATTGCCATTGAATTACCATCTCAATATGTCTTATGGTGTAATTAAATATTTCTTATTTGATGGATTACGGAGAAAGAAAAAATCCATTGCAACATGATAATTTTTAGACAAAATATCTATATTTTTAAACTTAATTAAGATTCCATTTTATGGAGAAAGAAGGAAAACTAATACTTGCTCTTTTAATTGGGGTATTAATGGGAGCAATTGACTCCACTATTGTTCTCCTTGCCCTGCCAACAATCAACGGTTATTTTCAAACCCAACTTTCATTGTCGATCTGGGTAATTCTCATTTATCTTTTGGTAATAGCGGTGGGCACCACGCAGTTCGGGCGTCTGGGTGACGTAGTGTCCAGGCGTACGATTTTCAGCAGTGGGTTACTTGTTTTTACCATTGGATCAGCTCTTTGCGGAGCATCGTCAACAATTTATGAATTAATAGTATTCAGGGGATTCCAGGCACTAGGTGCTTCTATGATCCAGTCGAATAGTGGTGCAATAATAGCAGAGAATTTCCTACCACATAAGAGAGGCAGGATATTTGGCTACACTGCCATAGGTTTCAACTCGGGAGCTATGCTCGGAATAGTTCTGGGAGGGATCATAACGACATTCGTAGGATGGCAGTATATTTTCTACATTAACGTACCAATTGGAATTTTTGCCTTTATATTAGCAATGAAAAACATAAGCAAAAGCGAAAAAATATCAAACAAATTAGATCTTGTTGGTACTACATTACTCGGTTCCGGATTAGGATTTATTGCATACGGCGGTGTCAATATCACATCATCAGGAATTGATCATTTCAATGAGCTAATTCTTTTGATTGGAATAATTTTGATCCTATGCTTAATATTCGCGGAATCCAGAGTCAGGAAGCCATTGATTCCATTCAGCATATTTAGGGTGAGGGTACTGAGTTATTCCATAATAGCCGCCTTTCTTCAGAGCCTTGGATTTCTCTCTGTGGTGTTCCTGTTAATTATGTACCTCCAAGGGATTAGGGGTTTAACGCCATTCATTAGCTCTCTCTATTTATTACCGGGATACGTGGTAGGTAGTATTCTGGGTCCCTTATCCGGAAGACTGTCAGATAGGATCGGCTCAAGGATTCCAGCTACATTGGGAATGCTTGTAATGGGAGTAGCGATAATAATCTACACAACGTTGACAATTTCAGTATCACTGGATATTATAATCATAGGCTCTTTCTTTACTGGAATAGGTTCTTCGCTGTTCTATCCTGCCAACAACAGTGCAGTTATGGCAAATTCACCCAGAGAGTTATTTGGGTTATCTTCAGGTTTTCTAAGAACTATGTCAAATATTGGTATGCTGGGCAGTTTCGTAATTTCAATTTCAATAGCAAGTCTGAGTGTAACGAGACAAGTCGCCTATGAGGTATTTGCCGGTGTAAGTAACCTCAACGGAGGACTGAGTTTAAAAGTGTCTGATGCTCTTCTTTCTGGAATAAGGGTCGCATTGTATTACTCTCTTGCAATTCTTCTTCTTGGTGCAATATTTTCTTTTGCCAGAGGAAAGGAGGTTAGGGAAAGTCAAAAAGTGGCTAAGGAAGATAGTATTTCTAAATAATGTAAATAATACTTATATAAAATCTTTTAATACGAGAAAATGCATAATTCGGTGAAGCTTTTTTTCATAACAAAGGCAATTAGATCATTCACCTTCTCAACCATTGCAATAGTTTCACCATTTTACCTATCGGAATTGGGGCTTAACAGCATCGAAATTGGTTTTGCGCTGTTCTTGAGTTTGTTGTCTACGACCATATTCGTATATTTGTTCGGAAAGATAAATTTTAATTACAAAGGGAGAACCGTATTTCTTTCATTTCTGACTTTAATTGGCTTGGCCATAATGATAATTTTTTATAATAACAGCATTGGTTTCATTGTGGGTGTTATATTTGGGGGAATCTCCTTAACTGGAAGAGATCTTTCTGCCTTTCAGCCCATTGAGCAATACACAATGAGTTACTACATCGAAGATCAGAATGAAAAAAATATAGCATTTTCACTTTATGATTTCAGCTCATATATTGCTTCCACGATAGGTGCTGTTTATCTCACAATTTTCGCAAAACTACCGTTTATTGATCTATTTAGCATCATATTCATTCTTGTGGTGATTGAATCTAATGTTTACTTTGCATTGAAATTTCCAAAGCATGTCCCGAAGAAGAAAACTGAGGATAAGGACGGAATTTATGCGGGTCATATAAGAACAATGTCCTTTCTGTTTTCCCTGGATGCATTGGGGGGCAGTTTGGTAGCAACATCAATGCTTTCCCTATGGTTTCTGGAGGTTTATCATATAAGCCTCAGCACGGCTGGTTTTATCTTCAGTATTGTGAGTGTGACTACAGCAATATCCATTCTTGTTTCATCTAAGATTCAGAATAATCTGGGGTTGATAAAAACAATGGTGTACACTCACCTCATCAGTAATGGATTTCTCATTTTTATGCCCATAATTCACAATCTGTATTGGTCTGAAGCACTACTGTATTTAAGACAAACTACTTCTCAAATGGATGTTCCAGCCCGTGGGAGTTTTATAAACACTTTCTATCCAAAAGATGTTAGAATTGCTGCAAATACATCATTTACCAGCGCAAGGTCTGCATCTCAGATGCCTGGTCCAATATTGGGGACATCCCTTCTGAGCATATTCCCATCATCAATGATATTTTTAGCAGGGGGGATCAAAGTTTCATATGACTTGCTATTATATTGGAAATATAGATGGTTTAAAAAATAAATAGATAAAATAGTTATCTTTTGAATCAATTAAGAAAGGATAAGAAAATATGCAATTATATATACTTAGACACGGAGAAACAGAATGCAACAAACTTGGCCAATGGTACTGCCCAATCACATCTCCAATAAATGAAACCGGAATCTTTCAGGCAAAGGATATCGGAAGAAAACTCGATAAAATCAAATTTGATAAGATTTATCTCAGTCCTGCGAAAAGGTGCATTCAAACTGCGGAATACGCCTTGGGTAACAGCTTGGATCACCGCTCAACCATCGAAAATGACCTTGTTGAAAGGGACTTAAAAGGATTAAGGAACCTTAATACAGTGGAAATTCTGGAAAAGTACAATATTGATCTAGACAAACCTACCACAAGTAAAATAGATCATTTAGGAGATATTGAGAATAGCGGCAAATTTCATTCCAGAATTCGTTCGACTGTGGAAAGGATAATAAGTAATGGAAAGAAAGAGGAAAATATACTTCTTGTAACACATGGGGGTGTTTTATTTTCGTTCTCTGAGCAATTCCTAAACCTGGAACCAAAGAGAAGCACGTTTGAAAATTGTGCGTTTTTAGGATTGAACATAGACGAAAATGGCTTTTCCCCTTTCCTGTCTATAAATGTAAGACAGGACTGGTACCGGGAGGTCAATCCCTCATGGTCAAGCTTGCGGCTATAATGATTGGATCCCAAACTGGACCAAATGGTGGAGTGTAACCGAGATCGGCATAAAATAAATCTTCAGTTGTCATTTTTCCGGAAATCGCCGTAGCTATTACATTTAATCTCCATGCGCCGTTGTCCTTTGAGCATATTTCTCCACCTAACAACAATTTGGAATTCTTATCATAAACAATCTTCACCGTGATGTTACTTCCTCCAGGGTAATACTTGGCCCTTGACCATCCAGTTACAATTTTTGATTCAACTTGGAAACCTCTATTTTTGGAATCTTCTTCAGAGAGTCCACAGAATCCAATTTCAAAGTCCAGAACTTTCAATAGGGTTGTCCCAATGCTGCCTTGAAATATCATATCTCTTCCAGATGCGTTTGCTCCAGCTACACGTCCCATCTTGTTTGCCACCTGAGCCAACGGAAAATTTTCTCTCTTCCCATCAATTCTGTTTTTAAAAATTGCACAATCACCCGCAGAATAAACTCCATTTACAGAAGTTTCCATTTTATTGTTTACCAGCACGAATCCATCGTGATCCAATTCGATCTTCGAATTTGCTAAAAATTCTGTATTTGGTTCAGTTCCGATTGCGTAAAACAGGTGAGAGAATTCAAGATCGCTATTATTCACTTTCACAATCGGGTTTCCTCTCTCCGATTCTGTCAGTTCCAGATTTTTAAAATAAACTACAGTAATTTTACTTTTTAGTGCTTCAATCATTTCCCTGATGACTCTTTTATCCATTCTTTTCATTATTTCTTCGTGTTTCGAAAATAGAGTCACATTCCATCCGGTCTGACTTAACTCAGAGGCCAACTCAACTCCTAGTATGCTATCCCCAAGTATTCCCACATTTTTATCTTTGAGATCGATCTTGATTTGAATTGCCTCGTCCAGTGTTCTGACTGAATGGCATTTTCCGTCGATCCAAAGTTTTCCTCGTTTTGCTCTGGACCCACTCGCTATAATCAGTTTATCGTATTCCAGTGTTTCTCCTCCTGTGACGTAGACAAGTTTTCTATCAGTATTGATGGATTTAACCTTTGTATTTGTCAGCACTTTTATTCTTCTATTGATAGTGAATTCTTCAAGGGGATAATGAATTAAACTATCGGCACTTCTAACTAATCCGCTTAAGAAGTATGGGATTCCACACTCTGCATAAGAGACAAAACTGCCAGAGTCAATAACTACGATTTCACTATCTGGGTCATTCCTTCGTAACTTGGAAGCAGAAGACATTCCTGCAGCCCCGCCGCCTATCACCACAGCTTTCATAACTCAAGTAATCTCTACCAGTTTAAACTATTTATTCAATGGAAATGTTCGTTAAATTTAGCTTTTAACGAAGTTATTTTTCCCTCTTATGTCATAGTATGGCTGACTTTATGAATCTGAAGTTTAAGATGGAAATTTTATAAAAATATTTCCATTTAAAGGAATGCAGTATTAAAATATTAAAGCTTAAAGTAATTACTAAGTGATTTCCATGATAGAAGAAATTGAAATAAAATTTAATGGAAAGAACTTATTCTACAGGTATGAAAGAGCAAACGGAAGTTCTAAAAACCTTATACTGCTGCACGGATTTGCATTCACATCTAAAGAGTGGGAAAATATAGGAATAATCCAAAAGATGTCAAGACTTGGGTTCAATATTTATGCGGTGGATTACCCGGGGTTTGGAAGCAGTGAGTCTAACGATAATTTCAGTATACAAAGGGGAAACGCCTTAAACGGAGCAAGTTTTATTTTGGCTTTTATGGACTTTATGGGAATAGGAAGGGCAAGCGTAATTGGAGCATCTATGGGAGGAGGGATCGCAATCCTGGGAGCCACAGACAGCGAAATGAGAATTGACAAAATGATAGTGATTGGACCAGGGTGGTATCCTAAGGACTCTTTGAAGTTGATCCATATTCCCACACTTTTCATCTATGGCGACAGGGACGAATTATTAAGGGATGAGGATCTAATACCGTCATTATCTGAAAATAATAACTTCTCGATAAATATAATGGAGAACTCCGGTCATGCTGCCTACCTCGATAACCCTGAAATATTTTTAAGGGTGTGTGAAGGATTTTTAAAAAATTGATCACTTAAGTTTTTGGGCGTCTGTTTTCATTACCGTTCCATTTGATCCGTCAACAACAATCCAGTATTCTCTTTTCTTGTGTGAATACTTTGCCTGCCATATGGGAACGTGTAGAAGTTCAGGCGTTCCGGTGTCGCAGTTAGTTTGAAGTGATTCAAGGTGGTGATGTTTTCCCCTTATGGTATTTTCCTGCGCCTGAGCAACGAGGGATTTGGCCATTTGTTTGGAAGTGTCTTCGTCTATGTCCCCGTTAAGGACTTTTATGCTTTTCATTACCTTTGAGGGATCATAGTTAGTCCTCTGTTCCAGCTTAAACACATAATTTTCCGGTTGAAGATGTGTCTTCTCCTTGAGTGCGAGTACAGGAAATTGGTAATTCTGAGAAAATGTTCCACCTCGTATTGCATTATTCCCTCCTATTCCTCCTCCCATCATTCCGCCGATCATCATGCCATCTATCATACCTCCGCCCATTCCGCGTCCTCCGCCACCCATTGCTTCGTTTGCTGCACCCATAATCGCAGCATCCATAGCAAGGGTACCAACCTCGGCAGCCATGTCAAGGTATTTGAAATTGGAGTTAGCACTCGTGGGAACAATCCAGTACGGGACATATGTAATCGCTAATTCCTCTTCCTTTGACTCTTCAAACATGTGACGATCGAAAAGTCCCCTGTCAAGGTCTTTCCTTATTATTTTCCTAACTTCCTCAGTATCCGTAACTGTGATATTCAGCATAGAATGTTTTGATACATTTTTCCAACCGAGATTACCCAAAGTCACGCTGGTGCCGCAGTATTCACATGTGACAACAGATTCCCCCGCTGCTGGTTTAATTGGCGCTCCGCATCCTGGGCACTTTAGCTCTGTAACTCCGTTAGCTGCAATTATGTTGCTTTGTTCCTGTTGCCGCTGGCTCTGCTGTTGGGGTGCTTCTTGTGTGCCTAGATTACCAACTTTTGATCCGCACTTTGAACAAAACATAGCGTTATCCGGCAATTGTGTTCCACATTTCTGACAATACATTTTTTTCACTCTCCTATTTTTTGTCCACAGTCTGGACAGAATTTTGTGCCAACTGGTATATTTGCCTGGCACTTGGGGCATTTCATAGTAGCCTGATTGGAAACCCTCATATCGTTCCCGCAATTTGGACAGAAATTATTATTTTGAGGAACAAGTGTTCCACATTTTGGACATGACCTTCCTGGTGATTGCTGCTGTCCCCCCTGTTGAGGTGCACCCTGTTGCATTGCTGATTGAGTGTTATTCATCATTGGACCTGCCATAGCATATCCCACACCCGCTCCGGCGCCCATGCCTACACCCATACCCGCTCCAAGTCCGGCAAAGCCATTGGGATTTTTAGCTGCATCAACCATTGCCTGTCCTGCCTGGTATTGCATATAGTTGACTCCGAGAACTGACATTTCTGATCTTGTATCTATGGCTTTCTGTACTTCATCTGGAAGGGAAATATTGACTCCTTGCAGTTTGTCAATTGTTACACCATATTGTTGGAAGCTTGAGGGGGCCAGTCCCAGAACAGCCTGTTCGATTGTTGTTAGGTTAGAGGGGATATCCGTGATTTTCATTCCACTATCCTTCATCTTTCCTATTGCATTATAAAGCAATACCACAATTTGATCTTTGAGTCTGGCTTCAACATCAGTTGATGATTCGAGATTAAATGTTCCTACAAACTGGTTTATGAATAAAGCAGGATCGCTGATCTTCCACCTGTATTCTCCGAAGGTTCTGAGATTTACGATACCAAACGTCGGATCCATGAACTGATACGGACTTTGGCTTCCATACTTTCCATCCATGATCCTTCTTTGAAGGTAATAAACCTCAGCCTGCTGCTGAACTCCGGACAATGCCTTAACAAGTTCTCCAACAACCGGGGCATTAAAATCTGTCAGGGCGTACCTTCCAGGCTTATCAAAGTATGTAAGTACCTTTCCATCCCTGTAAAATACTGCAGTCTCATCCTCTCTCACAACAATGTTGTCATTCAATCTGATCAACCTTGGTACCTTCCACATGGCATTATCTTCTTTGAACTGCGTTTCCCAAGCAATTGTAGTTGAGCCAAATACACTTCCACCCTTATAGGGTATATCCTTGGATTTTTTTCCGAACATATCACATCCTACTCCTTTATTCCTTCCACTGTCTCGATCCTTGTGTTCCAAACTTGCTTTGCATCATTTATTAGGGTATTGACATTTTCTAAATCTTTCAAAATATCATTATCTGACATGGATCCAATGTTTTCAAGAGATCCGCTTAAATCCCTTATCTGTTTGCATTTAGAAACAAAATCATAATCATATTCGTATATTTTATTAAGCACATCGTCACTTACCTTAATCGGAGCCGTATAGCCAGAATAGCCCTGCTCACCGTGAACAATATCTCCTCTCATCGTCTGCAGCAACGAAATACTGTTGCTCAGGAAATTAAGAGTGGCAAATTTATTGAAATTTATGGCATTTTGCCTGGCTTCAGTTACGTTTGAGATTGCAGAATCTATTATCTTTCCTATTTCGGACCTTAGCAATTCATCCGCAATCCTAACATCCTCCTTCTGTCTATAACCTCTGAATCCGGGAACTATCAACTGTATTTTCTTTAAGAGGGATTCATCATCTTTAACCTTTCCTCTGATATCCGCTCCCTGATTCTGCTGGCTGTCCATGATTATAGAATGTATTTCTATCTATTTAAACTTGTTTTGTGGTTCCTTAAAAGTTCCAACTGGATTTAAAAACATTCACACAATTTTTAATATGAAATCAATTACCCTATTGATGCAATTAAAGGATATTTTTTCTGGCACAAGAAAAAATGTCGGAAAGAAGAACAGGGTGATTAAGGTGTATGTTTGTGGTCCGACGGTATACGATGAACCACACCTTGGGCACCTTAAAACATACATAACATATGATACTCTTGTAAAGTATTTGAGAATTACAGGCCATTCAGTCTTTTATGTTCAGAATATAACTGATTTGGATGATAAGATAATGAATAAGGCAAAGGAATTGGACATGAATCCCAGTATACTTTCAAAGCTGTATCTCTTAAAATACATGGATGCAATGGAAAAATTGGGAATCAATGCAGTCAACTTTTATGCTCCAGCAACTTTTCATATCAATGAAATCATAAGACAAATCAAAAGGCTTGAAAAGAAAGGATTTACGTACAAATTGCCTGATGGAATTTATTTCAGGGTCTGGATGGACAAAAAATATGGCGAGCTATCAGGGCAACGATCGGAGGGCTTGAAGAAAGGAACAAGGGCTGAAGTATCGGATTTTAAGGAGGACGAAAGAGATTTTGTTCTGTGGAAATTCAAGAAAGAAGATGAGTCTTTATACTGGAAAAGCCCGTGGGGATTTGGAAGACCGGGTTGGCATATTGAAGATACTGCAATTGCAACCAAATATCTAGGGAACAGCTATGATATACATGGAGCCGGAAGGGACCTTCTCTTCCCACATCATGAATCAGAACTTTCAATCATGAGGGTCTTAAAGGGTAATTCCCACATGAGTGATGTATGGATGTATACAGGTGTTCTAAAGATTAACGGAGACAAAATGTCTAAGTCAACAAACAATTTTACCAATGTGACAGAAGCTCTCATGAACTACAGCGCAGAAGAATTGAGAATGGCATTTCTTTCAACCCTATATTCTTCCGAACTGGACTTTACAAATGATCTGATGGACGAAGCGAGAAAAAATGTAAAATATATCAGTCGGGCATATGACCTTTTAAATGAACCTCTCAATATTAAAGAAGATATGAATTTATCAGAATTCAATGCATTATTCCACAGGGTCAATTCATACATGAACAATGATCTTGATACCAGAAGAGCGATCGCGACCTTAATGGAAGTGGCAGGGCTAATATATAGATATCGCGAACAAATAGGTCAAGAACTGGCAAAAACCATAAGGGGAGAAATTGATAATGTGAATTCTTACCTAGGCATAATCAAGATCGACAGGGAAAGCAAAAATCATGATTCATTAATCGGAGATATAGTTAAATTCAGAAATAATCTGAGAAAAGAAAAACGTTTTTCCGAATCAGACCAAATCAGGAACCTATTGAGGAGCAATGGAATAGAACTAGAGGATGATGCCAAAGGGACAGGGTGGCATTATGAATAGATGCTTCGTAGCAGTTGATTTCGTAAACGACTTTATTACGGGAAAACTTGGAAGTGAGAATGCTGAAAAGTCAGCGCAGAGAGCATTCACCTTTCTTGAAAGTATCCCTAAAAATGATACTATAATTTTTACCCTTGATACTCATCCAAAGGGAGATAAAGAGTTTAAATTGTGGGGAGAGCACTGTGTCAAAGACACGTGGGGCTCAGAATTATGGAGTCCAATGGAAAAGATTGACGGAGTGAGGTTAAGAAAGGGAAACTATGATGCGTTCTTCAAAACTGATTTGGAGGAAATAGTTTGCAATCTTAACATGAAAGACCTTTACATCTTTGGAATAAGTACAGATATTTGCGTTCAAAATACGGTTGCAGGGGCATTTTTCAGAGGCTTTAACATTTATGTCATTGAGGACCTAAGTGCAAGCTTAAGGGATGAAGATCATAGAATGGCATTGGAGAACATAGTCAGATTATATGGTGCTAGAATTCTAAATTCGGAAGAGTTGAAATAATATGGATTCAAAAAATTTCTTTATAGCGAGCGAGAGAGAAATAAAGGAAGCAAAGGCAAGTGATGTATATTTTAATCGTACGGCAGGTCTACTCGAAGGATACGAGATAGATGTTGTTGCAGAGTTCACATCTTCTGTGCAGGAAGATTGGATAAATTTTACAGGACTGCAGGAAATTATTAACATACTTCAAGGTAAGGCAGTTGATCTCTGGGCCATTCCCGAAGGAAGCATAATTTCGCCAAAAGATTCACTCAGCAGAAATATACCTTTCATTGTAATCAAGGGAAAGTACTCTGAAATGATGGAACTGGAGACATCGATGCTAGGATTTATATGTCATTCATCGGGAATTAGCACAGAATCCTCAAAAGTTTTCATTGAATCCTATCCAACTCCGTTTATATCATTCGGCATACGCAGAATGCACCCAGGTATTTCCCCCATGATCGACAGGGCGGCTTACATAGGAGGCGCGGCTGGAGTTTCAGGGATTTTGGGAGCTGAACTATTGGGTATTTCGCCGTCAGGTACAATGCCACACTCCATAGCGCTGGCAATGGGAGAAAAAGCGGCGTGGGAGTATATATCAAAAAATTTTCCCAAAGGTCAGAGAACACTTCTTATAGACACATTTGGAGACGAGAAATTTAAGGCGATTGAGGCAGCAGAAATGTTTCCGGATATTGACTATATTAGATTGGATACGCCATCATCAAGAAGAGGAAATATGGCATCCATCGTAAGGGAGATAAGATGGGAGCTTGACATCAGGGGAAAACAGAAAATTGGTATTATGGTCTCAGGAGGTTTAAAGAAGGAACAGTTGCCTGAACTTAGAAAGGCGGGAGCAAACGTTTTTGGTGTCGGTACTTCCATTTCATCAGCGAGGGCCATAGATTTTGCCATGGACATTGTTGAGATAAATGGAAAACCCATCACAAAGAAAGGAAAACTTTCAGGGAGGAAAGATGTGTATGTTTGTGATGTTTGCAGCAAAATGGAAATTGGATTATGGTCTCAGGAAAAAGTATGTGAAACTCACGGAAAAATGCATAGGAAGTTGGAAAAATATATTGAAAATGGGAAACTTCTAAAGGCGCCAGAATCCTCTCAATACCTCAGGGAGCGCAGTGTTTCTAAACTCAAGTCCTTAATTAAGGAGATTAAAGAATAGAGCATTTTTCAATTTTAATCGTTTTTACTGGTTTATCATTCCTGCCCGTCTTTGTCTTTCCTATTTTTTCAACGATTTCTATGCCCTTTGTAACTTTTCCAAAAACGGGATGTTTTCCATCCAGGTAGAGATTATCAACCAGGTTGATAAAGAATTGGCTCCCACCAGTGTTGGGTCCAGCGTTAGCCATTGAAATTGTGCCTTTCTTATTATGGTTATTCTTCGAGAATTCATCTTTTATGGAATAGCCAGGACCACCCATTCCAGTTCCCGTAGGATCTCCTCCCTGAATCATAAAATTATCTATGACTCTATGAAAAATGGTTCCATTGTAAAACCCCTTGCTTGCTAGCTTAACAAAATTTCCTGCAGTAACGGGCATGCTGTCATCATCCAATTCAATTTCAAAAACTCCCTCGCTTGTTTCAAATCTCGCTGTCTTCATATTATCAGTTACCCTCATTTAGCAAATATATAAAAATACAACTGACCTATTAAATGAAATTTAAGCAAAAAAGAATATAAACTGCCAAGCAGTAAAGAGAATTGTGAATATTGAGCACGTGATTATGTAAATAGAAACTCTAAGTCTGTTTCTTAAATATGCACTGTAGGAAAAAAGAGCAGGAAAGGCTGGTAAAATAAGTCTCGGTAAGGAGAATTCAGGCACTCCTACTATAAACAACAATGGTATTTCAATTGAAAGCGTGTAGAAAATTAGGAATTTCCAGTTTCTAAGTCTTTTCTTATACATGATAAATGTGCCAGCTATAAATAATGCCTCAATTAGATAATTTCTAACCAAGTACAGGATTGACGGCAATCCATAGTGAAAGGTAGAGCTCATTATACTCTCCTCCTGAGCAATTGGAGTTTCGAACTGCGCTCCCCAATATCTTTTTTCCAATGAGAAGTATGACATTGGAGAACCAAGATATCTCCAGTAAAAAAATAGAATTACAAATCCTACTATCAGTGGAATAATGATTAAAAGCTTATTTTTGTATTTAAAGTAAAGCGAAGGAATTGTATAGGCAAGATTGAAAAAAAGTCCGAGGGAAACGCAATAAGAAATAATTGAAACCACTTCTCCCGCGGTCAAAAAAAGGGCTAGGAAAAATAAGAAGATAGAATCTGAATAGGGAATAGTGGAATAAAGGACAAAAATCGGAAATATGGCAACGATAAGAGTATTTTTATATCCCCAGTACCGATAAACAAGGTATACGAAACCTTCTCCGAAAAGGTTGGTCACAATCACTCCGGATAATACAATCCAGAAATTGGATTTTGGGAATGGTAAATCGAAGAGTTTGATTAAGAATGGATAAATTGGGCTAAAAACATACTCCTGAATAGAGGAGTATCCGTGCTCAGAGATACATACGTAATAGGTTGTATCCCAGCTGTCTAATTTGGAAAAAAACATGCGACCATATAGAATAAACAGAGTGGCAAAGACCAAAAACTTGAGAAAATTGTAGATCAAAAAAATGTCCTTAAGGTCTCCCTTTTGACCTTCCTTTTTTCTCAGTATGCTCATTTTCGCTCAATTCGACAAGCAATAAAAAAGTAACTTATATCCAGGAGGAAAATTTGTTGAATTCTTTACAATCTATGAACTAGAAAGCCACCATCTTTCATGCTGCGGATGAATTGTGAAACATCTATGGAGGGATAAGTAATGCTATACACAACGATTAAAACCCTGAAAGTGTAATTTTACCCAACAGATGTTCAGAAGATTCTTCTGGAAAAGCACTAGGGTTCAGATGGAAAGTTGTGAAATCAGTTCCTTGAGAAAATAGCAGAATGCCACGCAGAATCAAAAGCAAAAGGAATGGCTGCATGAATTCAATTCACAATCTATACAGCAAACACTCGGGAAGTTAGACAATAAATTCAGATGCATTCTTCAAGAATGTAAACACTGGCCCATAATTCCCCATTTGCACTCGTAGAGATAGGAGCATTTGAGTCATCAAGAAAGATGTTTTAACTTCAGAAACATCGAGCACAATCATAAGTTATCAGTTCTAACATATCATTGCACTAAATGCAATCTCACAGAAGATCATGATCTCAGATCATCCAAAAACATTCTGAATGAAGGTATCATAAAAATAGGCAAGGCCTTTCGCGAATTTTAAGAAATCATCTCAGTAACATATAATACTCCTCAACGAGATTTAAATCAGTCTATAGCATCTGGGTCGTATGGAACCAATCAGAGTGGGTAAAGTCAAAGATGTTTATGACCTCGGGGACAGGCTTCTCTTTAAATTTTCCAACAGAATATCCGTGTTTGACAAGATCATTCCAGTTAATGTCAAGGACAAGGGTACCTCCATATGCAGAACTTCCAAGTTTTGGTTCGATGTCCTTAAGGAAATGGGAATAGAAACTGATTTCCTGGCAATGAAATCTGAAAATTCAATGGAAGTGACTAAATTCAAAGTGGCGGAAGGAGGTGGATCTAAATTCTGGATTAACTATCTCATACCCCTGGAATTTATTATGAGGCATTATGTCGCGGGCTCACTTTTTGACAGACTCAAAAGCGGAGAGATTGACTATAAGTCACTTGGCTTGACTTCCGATTATAAACTGGGGGATGAACTGGAAACACCATTTTTTGAAATGACAACAAAATTTGAAAGAACCGACCGACCATTAACTATAAATGAAGCTTCGAAAATTGGAGGACTAAAAATCGAAGAGATATACAACATTAAAGAAATTATAGGAAAAATAGACAGCAGAATCCAAAGAGAGGTCGCTAAACGCGGACTCATCCACGCCGATGGAAAGAAGGAATTTGCACTTGGATTAAAAAGGAACCCAGTAGTGGTGGATACATTCGGAACCGCAGACGAGGATAGATTTTGGGAAATGGACGAACACTCAAAGGGAAGAATTGTTGAATTATCAAAGGAGAGTGTACGTCAATATTACAGGCAAACAGGTTATCACGATCAACTGTACAGAGCGCGTAAGGAAGGAAAACCTGAACCAGACATTCCTGCAATGCCACAAAAATTGGTAGAATCAACCAGTGAATTATATAGGAATCTCTACGAAAGGATCACAGGAAATACCTGGTAATCAATCTATTTCAATATTTGTCTCAAGGTGATTCCACAAGTGATGTTCCAGTTCGTAAGCCCATAGAGATTCAGGGATTTCATCAAAAAAAGATATTGCATTAAAAGATAATTCATTTAATTCCTTTTGATCGTCATTTTCCATCCACTGCCTCACCCCCAATTTTATATCCACACTGTTATTGTTTCCCATAATAACTGCTGTAATTGCTTTGTTTGTTGAAAGCAAAGCTCTCAGTATTCCCCCTTTCTTGGCTTGAATTATTATCCCAGACTTGGTTTCAGTTCGTTGAGTAACGAATCCTTCCTCTTTAAAAAAACCCAACACAAAGTTTCCTATTCTGTGTAAGTCTACCTTGGAGTTCAAATAGAATCTTGATGCAAACTTCATCTTTCGAATAATTTAACAATGGTTATAACCTTATCCAATGAAAAAATTACTTGCGATGGACATCGATATAGGGCTATCAAGAATTAAGAGACGGATCAACGGATCAAAAAGAGTTCTCGCTTTAGACCTTGAAACGCTTGTAAAGGACAGATTTCTCAGCAATGAGGATATTGTCGCTATTTCAATCGGCACATTGCAGGGTGAATATGAAGTTCTATTGGCGGATCCTTCTGATTATAACGAATACGACTTGTTGAAAAAATTAGATGAAATTATTGACTCATATCAACCAGAAGTAATCATAGGCTACAACCACGTCAGTTATGACATAACTCTAATCAACACGAAAATAGTATCTCTTTCCTATTCGAAGCAATTGTTCGCTCTGAAATATTTCTTTGGAACCAGTTACCTCATGGACATGATGTATTCGTGTGCACTGTATGGGAGACGTATCACGGGGGACTATAAAGTTACCAGCTTGAAAAATGTAGTCAGATCAGAAATGTTCTCAAGTCTCAATTTAATGCGGGTAAAGGAGATAGTTTCGATACCAGACATGAACCCAGCCCAAGCCGTGGAATACCTCTGGAAAAATGATCCTGAAAGTCTCAGGAAATACTCTAAGGGCGATGTGCACGATCTGATTGAAATTTACAAATTTATTTTCAATTAGACTTCTAATTATAATATCCCGTATTTGCCTGCAACATTTTCGACATTTTCAACGTAATCTTCAAAAATTCTCAGGATATCCCGTGAGGTTATGACTCCTTTGTATTTTCCATCCTTACCAACCAGAATTCTTCTAATTCCATTCTTGCTCATGATAACTGTGACTTTTCTTGTGGGTACGTTCTCTTCGACACTCTTGATGTCGCTGCTCATTATTTCACGAAGGGTTACGATTTCCGGATCCTTTTTGTCGGATAGAACTTTGCTCACCAGATCCCACTCGGTAACTATCCCCACTACCTTTCCCTCTTCGCCAACCAAAACAAAACCCTTATGATCTGTAGTCATTATCTTAGTAGCCGAGGCTGCACTTAAATTTGGGGGCAAAATGGAAGGTAAAGCACTCATTATGTCCTCAGCCGTCAATACCATAGAGCCACATTTAACTAAAATATTTAAAATGGTTGTTAGGATTAAAAGCTCTTATAACCAATTGCAGTCCAATGCTTGGTTGCCTATCCTAAAAATTCCAAAGTTTTTAATATTCTTACAAATTGACCTTACAGAGTGAAAGCATGGAAAAATTAATGGAAACAGGAACAACTACAGTTGCCATAACTCTAAAAGATGCTGTAATAATGGCAACAGAAAGAAGAGTTACTATGGAACATTTCATAGCTCACAAGGACGGGCAAAAACTATTTCAGATCGATACCTACGCTGGAATGACTATAGCTGGACTTGTGGGTGATGCTCAGGTACTGGTTAGATATATGAAGGCTGAACTGGAACTTTACAGAATGCAGAGAAAGATAAACATCCCAATAAGTGCGGCTGCCACTTTGCTTTCAAACATACTCAATCAAACCAAGTTTTACCCCTATATGGTTCAGATTCTAATAGGAGGTGTGGACTCAAAACCACATATATTCTCTGTAGACGCTGCGGGAGGATCAGTTGAAGACAAATTTGTCAGTACAGGATCAGGATCACCATACGTATATGGTGTCCTTGAGTCAATGTATAATAAAGATTTGTCTACCGACGAAGGAATTGATCTGGTGATAAAGGGCATTTCAGCTGCTAAATCAAGGGATTCTGCATCTGGAGGTATGATAGATATTGCAGTTATTACCAAGGAAAAGGGCTTTGAAATGGTAGAAGAGTCAGAAGTCCTTAATAGAATTAAAAAACTAAAGTTAAATCTTTAAATCTTATTATTACATAAATATATAAAAACAGAGTTCAGGAGTTTTATAAATGGTTTTCAGAGATTACATTGAAGAGGCAAAGGTCATATTCGATAAACTTGTCCCCGAAAATGGTATCACAGAAGTTGTATACGAAGGACCAAATATTATAGTTTACACCAAAAATGAGCAATTATTTGCCAACAGGGAGGAAACTGCAGTTAAGGTTGCTCAGGAGATCAGACGACGAATTGCAATCAGACCAGATCCATCCATAATGAAGGGGGAGAATGAATCAAGAAAGATTGCAGAAGAAGTTATACCAAAAAGCGCGGGTTTGAAAGATATTTATTTTGAGGCTGACACAGGAGAAATGGTTATAGAATTGGAAGAACCATCAATAATATCCCAGAAAGATTCAGATTACTTGAAAACCATAAGGGCAAAGACAAACTGGTCTCCAAGAGTCATAAGAGCCCCTCCAATGCATTCTTACACAGTGAAAGAAATCAGAGAGTTCATGAGAGAAGTCAAGGATGACAGGAAAAAATTTCTAAACTCCCTTGGACAGAAACTGAACTCACCGGTTATGATAGGTGAACCGTGGGTGAGAATAACGGCGCTGGGAGGGCACAGAGAAGTGGGAAGAAGTGCAACTCTGGTTTCCACCAACAACTCAAGAATACTGGTTGACTGCGGAATGATGAATACAAGCACTGCGGGAGAAAAACCATGGGAAGGATCACCGTATCTCTATCTTCCTGAAATTCAGCCTCTTAGTTCCATAGACGCGGTAATTCTAACACATGCGCACTTAGATCATTCAGGAATGGCTCCCATGCTATACAAGTACGGTTATGAAGGGCCAATCTATATGACTCAACCCACAAGGGATCTTTCAACTCTTTTGCAAAACGACTTCATAAAAGTTGCACACATGGAAGGTTACAAAGCTCCATATGAGACGAAGCACATAAGAGAGGAACTAAAGAGAACAATTGTTTTGAGACAGAATGAAACCACCGACATAACTCCTGACGTAAGATTAACCTTTTACAATGCAGGTCACATACTGGGATCATCTTCGGTTCACCTTCACGTTGGTGATGGGCTTTACAATATCGTATTAAGCGGTGATGTAAAATTTGAAAAAACATGGCTCTTTAACCCAGCAAACAATAAATTTCCAAGAGTCGAAACCTTCATGACGGAAAGCACCTATGCAGGCAGAGATGATTATCATAATACAAGAAAGGATGCGTCTGAAATCCTGGTAAGCATCATCAACAGGACATTCGAAAGGGGTGGGTCTATACTGATTCCTGTATTTGCCGTTGGAAGGAGCCAGGAAGTAATGATGGTTCTGGAGGAAGCAGTAAGAACTGGCCTTATTCCAAATATAACAGTGTACCTTGACGGAATGATCATGGAGGCGACATCCATTCATGCAGCATATCCCGAATTTCTGAACAGAAACCTTAGGGAACAGATAATGGTAATGAGGGAAAATCCATTTATGAGCCCAATATTTAAGAAAGTGGAAACAAAAGAGCAGAGGCTTCAAATCTGTGATTCTGTGGAAAACAAAGTTGTCCTGGCAACCTCTGGGATGATGAGTGGGGGTCCTGTTATGGAGTACTTCAAAGCGTGGGCAGAATCTGCTAAAAATTCCCTGGTGTTCGTAGGTTATCAGGCAGATGGAACCTTTGGTAAGAGGGTCCAAAGGGGGGCTAAGGAGGTTACGCTCGCAGACGGAGGAAAACCTACAACATATAAAATTAACATGAATGTAGAAACGGCGGAGGGATTTTCAGGGCATTCAGATAAAAAACAACTACTTGGATACATTGCAACGATGCAACCCAAACCAAAGAAGATACTGGTTAACCACGGCGACAGCGACAATGCGATTGAGTTGGCCAAATTGATAAGGCAAAAATTTGGAATTGAATCCCATGCATTGAGAAACTTGGAGACAGTAAGACTGTATTGATAAATATGAACAAAGTCATGACCGTAATTTATATTTCAGAGCGATCCAAGAAAGGCAACCAGTCCCTTGATGATTTGTTTAATTTCCTAATACCTATGGCACCTACCAGGATAATGATTGCTTTGGATAGAAATTCAGAAGAGGTATCAAACTTCATCCAAAAAAAATTTCCAGGATTGCCGGTAGATACACTGGAGTGCAATATTTCCGGTACCAAAGACCAAGAAGTAAGCGCGGCAGACTTGGAGGTCAAAAGGAAGATCCTATCACTGGGAATTGAAACACTGGCTAAGTATGTAGATTCAAATTTTAAGAATATGTACGATCTAAATTCCGAGGTAACTGTATCACTTTTTAGAGCATTCTTTCAATTTTATTCAAACGCCATGCCGTCAGATTATGAAGTATTTTACGAGTACAGGAGACTTTGTATCCTTGGAAAAATTGTTAAGAAAAAGCCAGAAAATGGTGACATACTGATTGTCTCTCCATGGGATGCCTATTGGTTTATGGACGAACTAGAAAAGTCTTGAATTATGTTTTTTACGTTTCAACCGAAGAAAAGAAAATTTTAAGTTTAGGGCTAAAATAGCGATCAGTTGGAGCAGAAAACAATATCTATAGTTATCCCGGCCTATAACGAGGCTCAAAGAATAGGTAAATTGTTGAAGGAAATCAGGGCCAGCGTTTCGAATATAAAAGAGGTAATTGTTGTATTTGATGGAAATGATAGCACCCCTGAGGTGGTCGAAACAATCTACCCAGATGCCAAAATTTTACAGTATACTAGAAAATTAGGAAAGGGAATGGCGGTTGTAAAAGGGATAGAGTCGGCAACTGGAGACATGGTTGCGTTCATTGATGCGGATGGATCTATTTCTGGCTCAGAGCTGGAAAGGTTGAAGGAATTCCAGAAAAATGATAATTTTGTAATAGCTTCACGGTGGCTGGAAACATCAAGGGTAGTGGGGAAACAGCCTCTGTACAGGATATTTCTTGGTCGAATTTTCCACTACTTTGTATTCTTCATTTTCCGAATTCCGCTTAAGGACACACAGTGTGGATTAAAGATCTTTAATACCAGGAATGCAAAGTCAATAATTCAAAAGGTTCAGGTTTATGATTGGGCATTTGATGTCTCAATGATCTACCACGGAATGGAAGAGGGACTGACACCTAAGGAAATAGGCATAACCTGGCTGAATGAGTCGAACTCCAAGTTAAAAGTGTTCACTACAGTTCCAAGGATGTTTTTTTCTGTGGTACTGATGTGGATTGTAAACAAGCACGATAGATCATTCAAGATGAAAAATTTGATAAAACTTTTAAAATCAAAATTCGAAGGCTTATAGGACAAAGTCAATTGCCAAATTATTGGAGAGAACGAATAAAAGAATACAATCTTTCATTTATGACGTCAAGTTCATAGTTGCCCATGAAAAATTCGTGAATTTTGGGCTGTTTTTCCTTCAGCCTTGAAGAATTTTCGATAGCAGTGTCTATTGCAGCGGATAGAGAATCTACGTCAGGTTTTACAATGTTTATAAGATCATTTTCTACTGCTTTCTTAAATGATTCTCTTAAAATACCGGTTGTGATCACTTGACATGATGCTGACATTGCCTCGATTACTGTCATTGGGAAAGAATCCCATCTTGTAGGATAGATGAAATAGTGAGATTCCAAAAACAATTCTCTCAATTTCTGGTCGGAGACAATACCGTTAAAGTGGATGGAAGGTATTGAATGAACTAGTTTATCAACATCCAAGCTTCCTCCCCCAACAATCTCCAGAGTACAGTTCTCTCTTTCCTTCATTTTCCACGATTCAATTAATAATTCTATACCTTTTATTCTCTCCAGTCTTCCAACGTACAGAAACTTGATTACATCTCCTTTATTGGGCAAACCCATATCCGGTGTACCGTTGGGAAGTTCCACTATTTTTGCCCTAGTGGCGAGTAGATTGTTAATTCTGTTTCTTCCAGGAAAACAGTGGAAAGCACTTATATTTTTGTAAATAAGATTGTTTGAATACAGTTTTGCCTTAAGAACATCTATGAGAGAATCACTCCTGAACTCTGCGTGATTACTTCCAATTACAATGTTATTTTTGAATAGTTTGCAATACTGGTTCTTTGTAAGATAAACTGGTCCATCAATCGGCCCCATTGCATCAATATACCTTTTTTTCATTATCAGGATAACCAGTGGAATAAGAAAATTGTCAAGCAGGAATGATAAAACTTTATTCTTTCTGAAAAATACAAATTTATTCTCAACAAGGTCAATATGTATAAACTGAACTTTTTTCCCATTGAATTCCACATGATCAAAACGCTGTCGATCATAATACTTTGTGCCAACAACTTTTGCAACATCATTCCCTGATAAACCATTTAGGGTATTTACCATCCATCTTTCTATGCCACCTCCCATTTTTATGTCTGTGGTCATATGAAAGTTAATTTTCACATGGGATAATCGCATTAGGTTAATTATTCTTAACACTTGGCATTAAACAAGAAGTTAATCCTGCTAAGGGCATTATTTTATACGGTTGTTATAATATGTGACTCTTGTCTAATGATCGAAAATACCCATGAGCAGGAAGTAAAAGTCAGGAGCGTAAGAAAAAACAAGTTCCATGATAATTACAGTATTGCTCCGGAAACCTATGCGGGGCTTGCGATAGTTTTGATCTTTTCCTTTATCTTTTCAGTTATTTCATATTTAAGATACTACACGTTGAATGAACACGTTTTCGATCTGGGTGTGAACGCCAGTCTTGCATATTCAGTAATTCACTCCGGTAGCTTGATAGGTCAAATAAAAAACAATTCCATTGCGTGGAACAAGTTAATTTACATCCCGATTGGTCTGATTTACGGATTATATCCAAAGGAATATTTCTTAATGTTTTATCAGAACATATTCTTATCCTTTTCAGGGATTTACGTCTATCTCTTGGCTATCAAGTTCTTAGATTCCCGAAAGTTGGGATTAGTTCTATGCGTCCTGTGGTTTCTTTATTTTCCACTATCAGGAGTGTACTGGTTTGATTTTCATTACATGGCTTTTTTCCCAACTTTATTCCTAGGCGGGATCTATTATTATTACTCTGGGAGGTATGGAGCTTCTGCCCTTTTTTTAATTCTGGCTTCTGCGACAGACCTAATGGCCCCAGTTTTGGTTGTTTTGTTTTTACTTATAGAAATTGGTAAAAGAACATTAAAGGAGAAAAAATTAAGGCTGGCAAGATTTGAAATTTTTGCGATAATAATCTCCTGCATCATTTTTGCACTTCCTAATTTAATGTTTACAAAACCTCAGATCATCAATTACTTGGATGTCTCTTCCAATCTTCCATTATACTCAAATTATTTATTCAAACTTGAGTTTATTGTAAGGGTAACATTGCCTTTCATTTTCATCTCTTTTATAGGCATTGAATTTCTGATTCTTCTCATACCAGTTGTGGCCCTTATACTTCAAAATTCATACTGGCCCTATGAATCCCAGTTATTTTTTCAGTATCCAAGTCTCTATGTTGCCACTATTTTTTTGACTCTTTTGGTGGGATTAAAGAGAATAAGACACTCGATCTCAAAAAAAAGATTTAAAAAATTGGTGTTTGGGCTGGTAGTTCTTAACGTTATTCTTTTCACATTATACACTCCCGTGGGTAACATCCTGACCCAGAACATTCCTTCAAACCCAGGGGAGGTTTACTTAACGGGTTCAATCGGGTTTTCGTACCCTGATAGCAGTAATCTGTATCCAACGCCATCGGATATTAACATGATCAACTTTATTTGCGAGATACCGAAAGGTTCATCCGTTTTGGTTTCTGGAAATTTGCCCCAACTAATGCAGGGATTTAACCCTGTGTGTCTTAATGAAAACTTCAATAAAACACTTCCAAAATACATACCTGTCGATCCTTTCAGCAGGTTCTTTTTGATACCGGCTGCTGAACCTGGGCTGTCTAATAATTCACCAATTGTGAAAGTAAACTATTTGTTAAATAATTACAATTATGGTATAGTGAATTACTTCAAAGGAATGACTGTTTATGAATTGAATTCTGGCACCCAAGTCCTTCATTCTCAGGAAAATTATATGCAGGCAAAACTTCTTGCGAATGGTTCAAACAATTTCACCACGCGTATATCGATTTTAGTTCCTGGCAGTTACACATTCGTTTTAGGAAACGGACCGAGTCAAAATAATGTCTCGCTCACTTCAAATGATAAGGGGCTGATCATCACAAAGGGGAGTAATGACACATATGAAGCAACTACTGACTCCTATCTATCAGCGGTATCTCTTAACATTAATATCAATAGTAGTAATCACTTCACAGGAATAAACTTGATAATATATATAAACAAGGAATATTCGAGGTAAATGGATGGAGAGGGATGATCTAGAGGGTTTAGAAGTCATTTTTCAAAGATTCGGATTTCTTGGATTAGGCATACTTCTGTTATTTTTGCCCTATGTTATTTACGACAACGTAGGTTATTCCGGTCCCCTGTATATTGGAATGGAATTTTTCATAACACTGGTTGGCTTCATTTTAGTAGTATTTTCCACCCTGTCGTGGAAAAACAAGGAGATAAGCAAAAGGAAACTGAGGTTCATCACGTTTCTTCTGTTATCCGCCATTAGTACTTTGATCATTATTATCGGGTTATCTCAGAGGGCAATTTATACGGACGAGCTTGCAATCGAAATGCTATCCGCTAAAAGGATAATGTCCGGCTTAAATCCATACGGATATAACTTCGGTGCAGCGGCACTACTTTCATACGGCGTTCCACTTTCAAGTCTGACTCCCACAATAACAGGAGGCTACATATCATCTCTCCAGTACCCTGATTTAATGGTAATACTCTTAATTCCATTTTATTATTTTCATATAGACCCGGATATACTTCTGTTTGTTATGACAATTGTTCTTCTATGGATAATTGCAAATGAATTTATAGTCAGAAAAATGATTTTTATGGTTCCACTGGCAATTGCAGTTTCTCTTTTCAACATCAACCTTATCTTCTTTTCGTACGATGGTATAACAGACATAGTTTGGGTTGTCTTTCTTTCCCTCTCTTTAGTTACACTGCAGAAGCGATATCAGCCTGGAATTTTTTTCGGCCTTTCAGTTGCGGCGAAACAGCTTCCCATATTTATACTGCCTTTTCTTCTGATCTTTATTTACAAGAGATACGGGGTTAAAAGGGCAATAGAGTTTATGTTTTTTGCATTATTGATTTTCTTTGCATTGAATGCTCCATTCATAATAGCAAATGCTGGATTATTCTTCAGGGCAGTGCTTGCCCCGGAGAGTTCACCACTATTGGGGATAGGATTTGGACTATCACAGATATACTTTTCAGGGTACGTACCATTCGCTGACAGCGAATTTTTTACAATTTTAATGGTATGTGTATGGTTGTTTTTCATTATCATATACCTTGAAAAGTTTGAAACCCTGAAATACAGCTTAACTGTTCTTCCAATTATAGTTGTTATATTCAACTACAGGCTGCTGGAAAATTATATAATGTACTGGCCCATCATAACAATGACAACAATTCCATATATCATCAGTAAGAATAAGGAGAACTACTCTCCATCGGATAATGTCGTATTGAAGTCAAAGGTATCTAATTTTCTCAACAAGGTAAAACTTAATGAAAAAATGACAAGGAAAATCTATAATGTTGCCCTATTGATAATTATTATTTTCATAGTTTCTGTACCAGTTTTTGTGTTGGTTGAAAATGATTATTCTCACAGGAATGAGATAAAGATAGTTTCAGCTACAATATCAGCCACAATTCCAGGAGGTTATGCCGACAGCCTGACATTGAATATGACATATGGCGCCGGAATTTCAAACACTTCAATGAATTTTAGGATACTGGAAGACGGTTTTCTTAACAATCCAAACGGTTTCTTTTGGAAAGAAAAGCAGTTAGCAAACAATAAAATACTGGACTTCGCCGTTTACAGCCTATACACGAACAATACAAGTGAATATCTTTTAGCAAACAACAGTTACATTATAATCGCTTACAACCAGTACACTGAGACATGGTATCATATAACAGTGGGTAAAAACTTGATTTTCTAACCCGTCACAAAGTTGTCTGACATTTACTAGTTTTTTATAGAATAAAGTATAAATAGGAAAAGAAATGAAAGCAAGCAAATACTGAAAAACATTAAAATAGCAGATTTAGTAAAATTTAATATAGTATAATTAATACAGAAAGGTTAAAGAGGGATAAAAATTCCTGAACTGTCTATTATCATACCAACATACAACGAAGTCAAAAATATTCCTATTCTAGTCCACAGGATAGAGGATATGAATCTTGATCACGAAATCGTTGTTGTAGATGATAACAGTCCCGACGGAACTGCTTCAGCAGTGGAAAGGCTTCAGTCCAAATATACCAACATCATTCTTGTAAAAAGAAGCGGGAAAAATGGGATTGCAACTGCCATCAGAGATGGTATGATTGCATCATCAAGTTCCTATGTAATTGTAATGGACAGTGATCTTCAGCATCCTCCGGAAGTAATACCAAAACTTTACAGGCAGCTAAAGGCAGGAAAAGAAATAGCCATAGCATCTAGGTATGTTCGGGGAGGAAAGTCAGAATTTGGGCTTCCTAGGAAGGTGATTTCCAAAGTAGCAACATCTCTTGCTCATTTGAATATACCGGAGACTGAGGATATAAAGGATCCAATGTCAGGTTATTTTGGATTCAGGAGAGATATAATTCAACCAACCGATATCAAATCAAACGGTTACAAGGTTTTGTTAGAGATTCTTGCAACCTCAGGAGCAAAGAATGTTGTTGAGGTCCCCTATAGATTCAATAAAAGAGTAAG
>JAJZXP010000278.1 GCA_021806345.1 Thermoplasmata archaeon
GGTAGTATAATGAATATACTGAATGCACACCTTTATCCAGTTCGTAGGGCATAGTTATGGTAATACTCCATATACCAAAACATTTCGTTCGCTTTCATCCCCTCTCTTGCGAAAGGGGAATTCCCGCCAGCATATGTTAAAATTATCTCTTCGATCTCATGCTCTTCAATGCCTCCCAGAACTCGTCTGGCATAACAGATAGCGCATTAAACTCCCCTGCACCCTCGAGCCATTCCCCACCATCTATAGTAACAACATCTCCGTTTATGTATGATGCATTATCTGAGATAAGAAATGCAGATAATTCTGAAATTTCCTCTGTGGTACCCAAACGGCGCATCGGATTTCTTGAAACCATTCTCTCCTCGATTTCACCCGTTGGTACAAGGTTGTCCCAGGCACCCTTTGTTTTAAATGGGCCAGGTGCTATGGCAACACTTCTGATACCTCTGGGCCCCCATTCTACTGCTAATGATCTTGTAAGTGCAAGAACCCCCGCTTTCGAAACTGCTGATGGTACCACGTATGCTGAACCCGTCCAGGAATAGGTAGTTACGATGTTTAGTATCACGCCTCCGCTATTGTTTTTAATCCACTTTTTACCCATTTCCATTGAGAAATAGACCGTTCCCTGCAATACTATTGCAATAACTGTATCAAATGCCTTGTTGGATAAATCCTCCGTTCTGCTTATGAAATTTCCTGCTGCATTGTTAACAAGCGAGTTAATGGACCCGGTTCTCGCCTCGATATTCTCAACTGCCTTCGCGATCTGATCCGGATAACGCACATCACACTGCTCATATTCCACTTCATAACCCATCTTCCTGATGTCCCTGCTTGTCTGCTCCAGAACCTCTCTCTTTCGGCTTACAATTGACACACTGGCACCGAGCTTTGAAAAAGTAATTGCCATCTCCCTACCGAGGCCGGTGCCTCCGCCCGTTATTAAAATATTTTTCCCAGACAGAAAATCTGACTTAAATCCAGACATGTATCCACGATATGCAAGTGTTTCGGAATATTTATTTTCTGGCTATTTTGGACATTGTCAAAATTTAGTTGATTTTTCTCTAACATGCAGTGCGTAACCGAAATCATGAAATATGATTGAAACATACCATTACATGCGACTGAGGAAGGCACCATATACTGAGTTCAAGAGGATATCAACATCCCTTGATGACTTCTCACCACTGGGCACTTCCCCCATATTCATGATCAATAACATACCAATGATGGATCTTGAGCTCAGGAATCAGGATCTCATAAGATACATGAATCCCATGTGCCCGCAATGCCATTCCAGAAACATTGTTAAGAATGGCACATGTATCCGGAAGATGGAGAACGGAACAGTATTCAGGGTACAGAGATATATCTGCCAGGACTGCAGATATTCGTTTGTTGCAAGACCTCCGAATTATGGTTACGGAAAGCATTATCCTGATAATCTGAAAGAGAAAGGCATTCGCACCAGGGTGAAAACATCCCTGAGAAAGACAGCAGACATCTTTCACACAATCGGAAGGATCATAATATCGCCTGAGACCGTGAGAAAGACAATTCCTCTCATTCCAGTAACAATGATGGAAGCATCCGGTTTTTTCACATACGAGAGCAGTATGTCCATATCAACGGAATTGAGAAATACAGGACACTTCTGAAGGATTCCATAACCGGAAGCTTCGTTGAGGATATCCTTGAAGATCTGGAAGAGGAGACAATTGTAAATTTCATGATCAATGCGTTATCAAGGTTCATCATACCTGATAATATCGATTATATTGTCATAACAACCGACGGCTATCATTATGGATCCATATTTGAAACAGTATCCGAAAAGATGCACATACGCATAAAGAGGCAGAGGTGTTTGTTCCACATAGAGAAGGATCTTGCACACAGGATAAAGGATTCCCGTAAGGAGAAGGATCTCGACATGGCAAAGAGGTTGATCAGATACATGTTCTTCCAGAACGATAAGAATCTCATGGATCTTGGAAGGAATCGTGAACCAATAGCATGTCTAATTGCAGGAAAGAATGAAAAGCAGATCGTCGAGATCATGCTGGAAAAGATAACCAGCCTGTATGGTTATGATCCCATCATAGCCAATTTCCTCTCCTTTCTGAAAAGACACAGGAAAGAGGTATTCCTGTATCTTCAGGATCCAATGGTTGAGAAGACATCAGACATAGCGGAACAGCATTTCTCTATACAATCATGGTTGTTCAAGCACAGGTTCAAGACCAAGGAAGGATTATTGAAGACATCCTTCTGGTACCATCACTATCTATCAACTGATAATTGACAATGTCCTTATGCTCAAGAAAATGAGACAAGTGTTTACAATAAAATTCATTCGAAAATAATTGATGTTATTTATCTTTTAAGTACCTTATGCCCAACGTATAATTCAGGATCCGTAGTATAAGATTATACGCTTAAGACTTGTTATCATAAAAAATACGAATTGCTTTAGATTGGAGAACTCAAAAGTTCTGTCAGAAGGTTGAAAAAACTCTCCTTCGTTATACTCAACGTAGAAACCCTCGCTCTTTAACTCGTCCAAAGAAGTAAATAAAGTATTATTCAATCCCTTCAAGACATTCTGCATTTTTTTCAATTGGTCCGTTATTTGCTTTCTAGAAAAATTATTCGTCTCAAATTTAGATCCGGAAATCTTAGAAAGCCTTTGCACTTCATTCGGTCCAAAATTTCTTACGTACTTCGGCAGTATGTCTTCAATTAGTAGTTTCAGTTCCATCATAAATTTCAATTTAAAATTATGGTCCCTTAAGGACTTCCAATCACCAGTTGTTTCCACCAATTCACTTATAGACTGTAATATTCTTTTTGTTTCAGCGGTACTATCATACAATGAAATGCCAGATTTTCCCAGAGTGGGGCTCTGTGATATATCATCCATGAATTTGTCTATAAATTTATTCTTTTTATCGGAGGACCCAGCCATCTTGAACATGAGCCACCAAGCCTTAGAAATTTCTTCTAGTGCTAACTCCGTTAAAGCTGCTGATGTAGGCTTTGAGACTTTTGTGGCATCTTCAAATAATCTCTCAGCATTTGAAATGCATGCCTTTATACCAGCTAAGGATGGTACCATCTTTTTACTATACTCCAATATTTAATCAGCGCTAGAACATATGTAAATATTCATTTAAGAGTTTTGATTATTATATCGATTGAACCTCAATCGTGATGTCTTGAATCTCGTTACAAAGGATTAAGGAATTTAAACCCTGATAATGCCTCAGAAAGGAGACTTTTAAATTTATTCAGTTCTCTGGGGCCTTTTACACAAAGATTATGTGTTTCTATCGATTACAAACATTATTATCATGTCCAAACAATTTACCTTCATGCCATATGATGATAATGAAAAATTGATGGATCAGGTTGGAATGCTTGTTGGACTCCTCAATTCGGATGATGACAGAATATTAAAACTTGCAAAAGTTCAATTGATACAGTTGGAAAAAAAACATTGCCAATTCTTAAGGTTGTCCTCGACGACATGCGAATGAAAGAGTCTGAAGACCAGAAGAAAATGGATGAGTTTGAGCAAAACCAGAGAGAAGAGGAGAGCGAGGGTTATGGAATCCGTGCGAGTGCATCAGTTGCAAGAAGGGATGATATTGAAAATGAAGCCATTTTCAGTCCTTCAATAGTTAAAGGGGTACTAGATGTTCTTTCATTTTATGGAGATGACACATTAATTCAAACATTTTCTGATTGGTTGCCTTGGGAAAGTGCTATTGATGGCTTAATAAAGATAGGCAGTGAAAATGCGTTTAGAGCTGTAACCCCAAGTCTTAGCGACCTTTTTTCCTTGGGTTATTTAGATTCACAATCTGCGTATGAAATTAGAAATTTAATTAAGTCTTATGAAAAGGATTCTGGTTACAATATTTACGATTCTCCCCGCACATCAGCAGAGAAGATGTATACATTAGTTAAAAACAAAATTATTAAGGAAATTGCAGACTTTGTTGACAAGGATGTTATCACCAGATTTGTTAACAGTTATCCAAATCTAAGCCCAGCACTAAAGGATCTTGTGGCAGCTTTAATTATAATTGATAAAGACAAAAACTACAGCGATAAAGTTTTGAAATGGGCGGAAAATGGTAGCGATGAAGACGTTAAGAGACTATCTGTTATAATAATGGACCTCAGGCCTGAAATCAATAGTGAATCATCTAAAAGACTGTTTTCAAAGTCAATATCAAATTATAAAGAAACAGAAAACCTCCTTCAGTATCTGATGAGTAACGCAGAAGTTGATGATTTGGTGGAAATGGAGCTTGAGTTATATATAAAATCAGAAGAAAACCGTCGCCGTGAGAAAATGCCAGGTTATCTTGCTGGTTCAAATCGTACTCAAGAGCCCCCAGAGCCCGAGGTAATATCGAAATATATCATCTCAAAACTTCAGGATAAAAGAGAGGATGCCATATCTTACATATCCAAGGTTTTGACAGACAAGAACAAAAATAAAGTCAAAGCAGCTTCATGGTTGTTAAATCAGATCACTTAAGGACTGATCAGCTCACCCACTCATACCCCATTAACTTTGCCTGTTCTCTTTTAATACGTTCCTTATCAAAGATTATTCTCTTTGTTAAGTGAGTATTTTCCATTACTATTTCGTAAAATCACTCTTTACATGCAATTGCTAAAACTACCAAGTTTCATACCGGAATATTTTTATGGTATAAACAAAATAACCTACAATCGAGGTTTTCCTAAAACCTTCACTTTAACTCCATATCTTTCACGTAATTCGTGACATCAGTCAATTTTGCCTGAATAATTGTTCAACATGGCATGTTTCTCTATGTTTTCTTCTCTTTTTCCCAATAATTGGGATAGCTCACGCTATCCTGTCCTGGAATATTGCCCTTATAAGGTTGTAGCACATTGCTGTGAAATATGTCTTCAGTCTCACCCTCTGTACCGTCGTCACCATTACATGACCAAAGCGGCACATCCTCTTGAAGAATGCATAGGGATGTTCCACCATGGATCTAATACGGGATATACGGATATTCCGGCGGATACTCTTCAAAGGCAATGAATGTCCCCTTACGGATCGATCCATTGTACCATCGATACCCCTGCATTCAGAGCCGAAATATCCCTTGTCCCGGTAACATATGATTCCGGGAAGACTGAGATCGATCTGAGAATCATGCACATTGGCAGTTATAACCGATAATTTTTTTATTATCTTTATCTCATTGACAAGTGTATGTGCCTTGTAGCCAAAGTGCTTCTCATTATTCTTTGTTGCTGATGCACCATCCCTGGATCTTCGGATATTTGCATCATCTCCTCTATACTTCCCATACTCTCCCTCATCGTCTTCGATGAAAGATGCATCCTGCATGGTACCTTTCTTAATACGGATTCTCTTAG
>JAJZXP010000322.1 GCA_021806345.1 Thermoplasmata archaeon
TATTAACCCAGGCAAGATTGCTTATTCCTCCATCGGCATAATCGGTGATAGGTACTAGCTCTTGGGATATCGGGTCAGGCCAGTCGAGTCCAAGTCCAAGATCAGTGAGTCTCGGTGTACTATTGGGGGTTAACCAACCGTCAGATACTACAGCGCTAACAAGTTTTATGCCAACGGGCACACCGATTGAAGAAAAATCATTCGAAAGAACAGTAAGCTGGTATTCTGCAAGGCTGTTTATAGGTGCTATTGTTGTTAATGTAAGCTGAGGAAGATTTGTGTTCTTCCGGATAGAACGGTAAGCAAAATAACCTCCTAGGCCCGCAACGATAACAACGAGGGCTATTATCACAATTAGAAGTTTCTTGCGCAATTTAAGTGCTAATTCTCATAACTGTATATTAACATTTCTCAATTGCAAAATTAAGTCTCCCGTAGTAAGCTAGTAGAAGTAATAGCTCTCTTATATTCATGTTTTTGCATCAAATAAAATATTTCAATAAAAATCGATTCGGAATGTTGCTGGTCTCAGTCGATAGAACTTGAATTAGTATATATAGCTATATAGAAAATAAGGTATATATATCTTATTTGCAATATCTATATATCATAACGGTGGATACTCCCTTGGAAAAATGACAAACATTTTTGAAGATCTGGATAAGAAGAAGTTTGGATGGTTCCATGCGCGTTCAATACTCACAACAGGAATGGGTGTATTTACTGATGGATATGATCTTTCATCTGTGGGTATAGTCCTGGCAATAATTATGGCATCATACGGAATCACAAAAACTTCACCAAATTACACGTTGTTTTTGAGTTTGATAACTGGAACGGCTCTGGTGGGTGCTGCAATAGGCGCGTTGATTTTTGGAGAACTTGCTAGAAAAGGCAGGAAAAAATTTTATGGTGTTGACGTTCTGATTTTGGGAATCGCAGCTTTTGCACAGATATTTGCGGTCAATGTGTACCTCCTGATAATTATAAGGCTGATTCTCGGTATAGGTGTCGGCGCTGATTATGTATTGTCGCCGGTAATAATGGGAGAACATTCCAACTCAAAGGACAGGGGCAAAACGATGGCGTTTGGATTCGGTATGATGTGGGGTTTTGGGGCTGTTATGGCTGCATTTGTCTACTTTGTTCTTTCGCCAATGGTCGCGCCAGATGTACTATGGAGAGTGGTTCTTGCTGCTGGGGCAATTCCTGCTTTGGCTGTCATATACTTAAGAAGGAAAATGCCTGAAACTCCAAGGTTCATTGCAAGAATCGCTGGAGACAAGAAATCATTTGTAGATGAGGTCAAATATGTTGCGCAAAAGGAAATGGTCCTTAATGGAGATATAGCAGATAAGCACAATTTCAAATATTATTTCAAAAAGTACAAAAGGGAGTATATTTCGGCAATGGTACTCTGGTTTTTGTATGATCAGGTCGCATATGCAGGTATATTGTTTGGTCCTACGCTAATTGCTTCCAAACTCGGTTTTTCTCCGGATGGATGGACGTTCCTAATGGAAGTTTTTACTATCTTTGGAGGATTACTATGTCTCACTTTGATTGATCGTAAAGGAAGAAAGCCTTTGCAAATCATAGGATTTGCAGGTATAGCCGCATTCCTCCTTGCTTTTGATGGTGCTTCAAAAATAGGACTCATAGCAGTTCTGCCAATTCTTGGGATGTTTCTATACGCGTTTGGAATGGAATTCTTCAATCAACTTGGCCCCGGATCCGTTAGCGCTTCCGGCGTGCTTGGTGTCGAACTTACCCCTACAAAGATAAGATCACAAATTCAATCATACACGGTGTCAGCTGGAAGGACAGGAGCCGCCATTGCTTCTTTTATCTTTCCAGTAATATTTATCGGAGGAAACGAAGTATATGCGTTTTATTATCTATCTGCCGTTGCCATACTTGGCGCCCTGGTCACATTCGTATTCATACCTGAAACAAAGGGATCTCTTGAGAAAGCTTCCAATGAACTGAAGGAAATGGAAGGGGTAAAGGCATCGTCATCCTACATTGAATAAATGATGCCATTCAGAACTTTTGGATGAGCAAGCTGGAAATTGCTTGCTGTATTCAAGAAACACATTAAATTTATTATCTTTTTAGCATTTGCGAGCGGGAATTCCCCTTTCGCAATATGGTGGATGAAAGCGAGTGAAAGCTTATTATTTTCCTAAGGATATTATGATGTCCGCTGGAAGACAGAAGTGAAATAGGGCGGATCGCATATTGCTTCATGCGTGCCTGCATCTGTAAAGTCATATGGCTTAGCATGAAGGACAGAGTACCTTCGGGCCGAGGGAAATTCAAGCCCATGGGGATTCCGCCAGCAACCTTTGAAGTGGGAAGCTCCCTGCGAAAGCTAGGAGAGAAGGTCACCCTTTTTACATATACCTTCATATTTTATTCTTATGAAAAGTGTAATTTTGGTGGAATTGTCAAATCAAAGTTTTAAATCCATTCATTCATAGTCTCAATTTAAGTAGTTTTTTAAATATATAAAAAGAGATAACAGAGTGCGATACAAATACAGGAGTTGCGGTGTGTTATGTTACCATGTGATTCACTTTATCAAAAATCTCAATATAGTGCGGAAAAACCTACTTTTGTGATGAGCTAAAAGTTGACCTGGTCTCAAATCAGTCGAAGTGTTGAAAACTTTTAATTAACTTGTTTTCCATTCAACCTGTAATTCATGTTTAGGAATTTCGAAGAAAGGATCAAGACGAGGTTAACAGCTAATAACTATTCTGTTCTCATAGCGCTAACTCTTTCAGTAATTTTCTTTACGATATATTCATATTTTTCAATATTGAGGTATTATTCCCTTGACGCCACTGCTTGGGATCTTGGTGTACATCTACAGGCCCTAAATAATGCATTCAGTGCTAAGCCATTCTATTCCTCCCTTTTGGGCGAAAGTTTGATGGGACAGCATTTTCAGCCGTTTGCATATGTAATCCTTATATTTTATAGGGCAGCTCCGAGCCCAATAACACTTCTCGTGATACAGAGTTTCTTTCTGGCCTTTGCAGGATTTTTCCTTTATGATATTTCAAACAGAATCCTTAGGAAAATGTACGGGAATAACAAACTTGTTCAAATATTTCCGGCGCTTCTTACATTTTCCTTTCTTATTTCACCATTTACGTTCAGCCCAGTGCTCTTTGACTTCCATTACCTTGCCTTATTGCCTTTTTTTTATTTCCTTACGATTGATTCTTTTCTTGCCGGGAAGAAGGTACTTCATATCATCAGCCTTGGTCTTATAATTTCTTTGCATTCAAATTTCGTATACATAGTTGCCTGCATTCTTGTATTCGAGTTCATACTTATAATGTCGCAGAAGAAACACGGATATTTTCTAGAATGGAACCCAGAACGAAAAATGACATATTATCTTAAGATAACAGCTGTTTCGTTCATCGTATTATATCTGTACCTCGTTCTTGCTGCTTTTGCAAAAGGCGTATACCTTGGGACTCCACATTTTTCGTTTCTTCCCGGAACGGGTGAATCCGGAGCACCATCATCTACACCTCTCGGTCTTCTTGTATCAATTTTTAGATCTCCAGGCAAAGTGGCAGCTCTTATAAAATCTAACTATCTGAGCAAGGTTTATTTCTTTATGCTCATCATAGGCACGACCGGGATAATATCGATTATTTATCTACCAGCGCTTATCCCTATTTTACCATATATTATGTACGCAGCTTTTTCAAGCTATGGTCCATACTACCAACTCGGCTATCAATACATCGCCATGATAGAACCCATGTTCTACGTATCTGCTGCACTCTCTGTTTTATGGCTCATGAAGACTGTGCCAAAAATTAGACACGCAAAGTTAAGGAAAATTTTCAAGAAGTATTCTATCGGCATCTCATTATTTCTTGTTGTTGCAATACTTATAGCAATTCCTTTCAGCCCTGTTTCCCCAAACAACATATATCAGGGAGGGAAATTAGGACCACTCCCCAATCTCAGAAACTTTGAAGCCACGCCCGCTACAGATCTGATCTTCGAGATTGGAAACGAACTGCCCAAAAATGCATTTCTGTTGACTCAAAATAATTTAGAGCCGTACTTTCCAAGCTATATTAACGTAGATGCCACGCCGTATTCTCCAACGGTTGTCCCAAATGTCTCAAATTTCACCTATCTAGTTATAGAGACCTCGAATTTTTGGTCGTCATATTCGCCAACTATTCCAAGTTTGTATCAGTACACAAATTATTATCTCCAACATGGATGGAGCGTGTTTGCAGAAAGTGGGTCTTATTCGATATTAGCTATTCAAAAGCAACACAGTGATGCGCCTTTAAAGTTTCAACCAATAAAGCAAAGCATGAAATTTCATTATATTTCTAACACATTTAACAATTCTACAGGGACTACGGTTATCAATGGCAGCTTTGACACAAATACATTGTTCCCAGGAAATTATACCATTAATGTAACGTCTTACGATGCGCCAGAAGGTTTCCAATACACTATTGCGGTTAACAGCTCCGCGTTTCTGGATACAGTCTCAAATTCATCGGAAATTTATCACAACTTCACATTTAACGGAAATGGTCAGATATCATTCAAGATCGATAACAGATTTCTGCTCGGCAGCTTAGGATTCCACATAACTGTGATTTCCAAGGAACACATTCCTCAAATTAACTCCGTTTCTGTCATGCAAACGTCTACCTAAAGAGATCTTATGAT
The DNA here is from genome assembly GCA_021806345.1 of Thermoplasmata archaeon. Next base: position 4,729 of record JAJZXP010000322.1, read on the forward strand.
CATTTCTGTATGTGTTTTGCGATGCTCCACGATGCTAAAGATGAGTCGATACGTGTTGTTACTTCCCACTCTTCAAAAGGCGATTGTATTTATTGCATCATATCCAATTGAATTTCAGCTCACAACCATATGTCTTTCTGGGCAAATAATAATGTTTTGGGAGGTGATTAAGACGCACTACCTATGATGCGGTATTCTGTATTTATGGTATCCGCAATCTAAAGAATGTTTCCCCAAAATGATTGTTCCACCTGCACAAGAAAACTTACACGTTAAAGAAAATCTGGCTAGTGAATGTTAAATCAGATGATTGTCTTGTAATTATTAAGTATTAAGAGTGATTGAATTGGTGTCAAGAAAAATGAAATCTGAAGGAATGAAGAATAGTGATAGAAATTATGAAAGAAACCAGAATAGATACATGGACAATGATGTACCGAAATTTACTTTTCCTAGCAAGGGAATGAGAGCAAGAGCTGCTTATCAATTGATTCATGATGAGCTCAATCTTGATGGAAACCCAGATCTGAATCTTGCTACTTTTGTGACTACATGGATGGAGCCAGAGGCCAATGACACTACAATCATGAGAGTTGTTGTGAGGGAGAATTCCACTCCCGATATGGTTGATATTTTTGTACAGGACCTGATGAACGCGGAAAAAGCTCTGGAAAATGGCATTCCGAGTCCGACTAGAG
>JAJZXP010000021.1 GCA_021806345.1 Thermoplasmata archaeon
AATGTCACCAGGGTCAGTTGAGTCATGGAATGCCCTCCCCAGGATCCATATGTTGTGGCCTTAACGATGGAACTCGGAACTTCATAACGGCCCTTTCCTTGGGAATAATATACTGCAACTCCCCTGAAAACATGACCCTGTGGCCATGTATGAAATCTTCAAGGTTGAAAATCAGGACTTCCATTTCTGGACGGTAATGGATCTCGTAATACCTGACCCCTTTAGCCCTGGCAAAATCATATACATCCCTGGAGACTGCAAATCCACGAAACTTCCTGAAATAGTGTTTTTCGTCCCTCTCAAGAACGAGATACTGCCCTGACAGATATCCAGAATTGCTTCCGTTGTTGAATATCCAGGATCCACGGATTTCAATCATATGTAACTACCTCCAGATGTCCGGAATCGACGAGATCCTTGAGATAATCCAGCAGAATAAATTCAGTTCCGGCCCGATAGACCTTTCCGTACAGCTCAAAGCTTTTTAGAGCTCTGTAAGTGTAATACCGAGGGTTACCGGTTGTAGTGGTTGCGGTTTCGGTTGAACCATCCAGGAACTCCCTAATGGCATATTTTATCCCATTCCTGATTACTTTTTCAAGGCGAACCTGTTCCTCAAGACGGCCGTAAATATAGGGCTCAGACCAATCACACCCAAGAGGGAGGGCATGATACATCTCGTAAACGGTCATGAATTTATTGGACCTTTCGGAGGTACGGTCTCTGAGATGCTTCAGGACTGGGTCCATGGCATTCTCTGCCTTTTCGGTTTTTTGGGGATCCTCATGAGGTCCAGTATCAGTTTTGTCTTTCGATGCTTCAGAAGTTACTGAGGCATTGGTTTCGTCAGGAGTTTTCCAGGGCTTCTCGATTTTCTCCTTGCTCTCTGCTAGGGTTGAATGGGTGACTGTTAAAGCGCCATCTCCTTTGAGCTTACGCAAATCTTCCCGGATCTTGGATGCATCGTCGCCATCCTTAGATTCCATGGTCACTTCAGGTGAAAGAAAAGATAGATACGTATCCAGTTTAGCGACTAAAGCCCACGCTGTATTTTTTCCAGTTCGTACGAATTTGGTTTCGAAACCTAGAAGCTCGCCGATTGATTGGAGATTGTATGCCTCTCCTACAATTCTCGAAACTTCCTTTGCAAAGGCAGTAGTCAGGATTACCTGTTCAAGGCCCTTTGTATCCTTGTAGATCTGCCAGGAAATGAGGCCCGATTTGATTGATATCTCAATCTTTTTTGATGCTGGCACATTCGTTCGATCGTCATAATCTGGGTATTCATTTCCATTGGAATTTGTTTTGAGTATGCCAGTTCTGCCTATGTTTCTCCCATATCCTTCGAGGTTTGACTTATACAGAAACACCCGGATTTCCTCTTTTACGTCCATATCGAGGTTTTCGATTGACGTTACCTCGCCGTGCAGACTTACCCATTCAGGGACTTCCATCTCGGCAAAGGAATACATTTGTCGTAGCATTTCCTCACCGAAAGACTCAAAATCCGCAGTGAGGATGTCTGGATTTGCAATGACCTTGGATGCCACAAACTGGCCAACCGCTTCGAGCTGAGGGTAAAGTTCGTTTTGTAATTTCTGAAACCTTTCCTTTTCCGCAACACCTGCACGGATCTGCTCCCTGCTGCCGGATTCAAGTGTCGCCATCCTGGACAGGATAGGTGCTGCCCCCCGGGGAGGTTTCACGTTTGTAGCAATGGCTACAGACGCATACGCCATGAATATACCCCTGTCACTGGTTTGCCTGGATACTGTGCTCTGCAATGCGTGTTTCAGAATGCCAAGAACCGGAACGTTCTCTCGGCCATCTGATTTGAGGAAGAGCCCTTCGCCCTCATCAATGACCAGTGGAAAGGTTCCCTGTTCTAAACGTTCACCAAGCCTTGATGGGGTATCAGCTTCTCCTCCGGAAATAAAAAAGCCCTGGTTGCTTGTTTCTGGATCCCACAATCCCCAAATCCCGTGGCTCAGTAGGAGTAGAGCGGTTTTGGATGTTCCTGTAATGCCGTAAAGCATGATGTGCTGGGGGTAGATCTTCAACTGACGAAGGTAATATGAAAATGGTGCCGAAATAGACCATTTCACTGAGCTTGCGAACCTCCCTGAAGCCCTGTGAAAGAGATCCGAGGTATTGTTGAGGGCAACGAGAGAGTTCCTCATTTCCTCTTTGGAAAGATTTCTCACTCTGTATCCTACTGGAACGATGCCTCCAGAGGTTTCATCTTTGTAAAATCCGGGTGTGTCTGTTCCTGTGAGCTGCTCAGCATTGCCAGATTCGATGTACGCTGCAATAGTCTGTCTGAAAATGTCCAAGGCATGAGTCCTATCCATGATTAGGCCTAGCTGCTCAAGCGCCGACACTGCATCCTTATCAGTGGCCGGGCCTATGTGAACCTTGGAAGGTTTAATTCCTGATATCGCATTGAACTCGACTTTTCGGGCCTTTCCAGGAATGGCAGAGTGGTAGATTCTTAAATTTTCCAGGAATGCCTTGATTATTATATCGCTGGACGTCACCTGGAGCTGTTCCATGTCAGAGTCTTCTGGTTTTATTATTTTGACCGATTGAGTATACACAGCATGGACTTCTGGATCCACTATCAGGAATCCATCGTTATCGACGGTTAGAGGAAGAACGACGCACCTTTTTGTAGAAAGTTGCAAAAGATAATCTTTCACTAAAGGTTCGATGAATGAAACCACCTCAGCTATTGGCAACATCCGGCCAGTCTGAATTTGATGCACCTGATTGAAGAGATTCTTTATTTCTTGTAGTCTTTCAAAGGACCCGGGATATTTGTCCCGGTCATGAATCAAGGTGTACGCCACAGCTTTATATTTGTCTATTTTTATTTCATTGACGGCTTTCTTACCAGTAATAACCTCTTTCATATCCGCTTCAAAATTGTCCACCGCATGGGCACTCATGAGAAGATTGGTCTTGCCGGTTTTCCGTGAAACTGCGTTATCTTTATAACCCATTTTTGTATTGTCAGAATTAGTCATAATTTACCTCCTGATAGGTGTGTGAATGACGACGAGAAAGAGACTGAACCGAGGGGATGCGGAACAATCTCACATGGGCCCTTCTGGGCCTTTTTTATTTTTTTCATTGCTTGATGGCCTCCTGGTTAACTGGTTTATAACCTGGTTTGAAGTTTAGAGCGGCAATTACCATGTAGCGCGAAAAAGAAAAGCCATACGCCTCAGCGTTGCTCTTTATTCGATTCCATTCTGTTTCCTTTACGTATATGCAAACTGATTTTTGTTTTCCCATGATATAGTAGATAAGTTAATTCTTGTATATAATATTTTATTTGTATCTTATACGTATGGGACATCTTATATAATGACAATGCATATACAGTTAGGTGAGCTTTCTGGCAAGTGATAAACAGCGGAGAATTGCATTAAATTTTAACATTAATGAGGCCTCTATCCTTAGTTCGGCACAATTTAGCTTTTGGTTAAATGGAAATCCAAATCCCCACATACCGGACACAAGGGATATTATTCAAGGCACATTGCTTTTTACACTATCAGGAATAGAAAAAAATAAAAATGCAAAAAGAGGATTTATTAATAATTTCTTAAGAAAACGTAACCTTCCATTATTGGCTAATAACCAAGAGCAAACGTTGAAAGATAAGGGTATTAAGTCATCTATCATGGAAGCAGAGAAAGAACTAGACCTCATACCCGGCTATGAAACAATAGAAGGGCGCCCGGGTTATGTTTTCTTGGTAAATAACGACGATTCAAAGATAATAGATGAAATAAAGAAAGAAATCAAAAATGATACTTCGATTAATGACATTAAAGACTCTGAGATTCTCAGGGAGTCGATTCATTTCACGTTTTACGATAAAAACAGACGACAATACTACATGTGTGCGTCGTATTTGGGAAATTTGTATAATCTTTCTCCATTTTTGACTCAGAGAATTTTAGGAACACACATTAAATTAAATAAATTAGAGCTTTCAGTCATAGAACAAACCGATCTGAACCGTATAAATCTAATGAGGGGAGACGTAAGCACTCTTGAAGCGGCTATATCAGCAATAGCCTCAAATGAGGCTTTTACTAACTATGAAACATTCATTGAATTAAATAACCATTTTATCATGGAAACTAATTTATTTTCACCGATAAGAGTCATATTGGGTTTTATTTATCTCGTTGAGGGATGGGCAAGGTTCGGAAGAGTTATGATTCCTGAATTACCTACTTTTCTCTTTTCCTTGAAGAAAAATGAACTAAAGAGAGAGGTCCTAGAAGACCTTTCAATTTTTTCATTTTGGCTCAATGAATTCACAGAAAAAATAAAGTCTAGATAGTGTAACGTTACTAAAAAAGTATAGAATAAGGATTTCTCTCACTAAAGAACACGATTCCTCAATCATATTATGTAGGAATCACGTATTTATGGAACTATTTGTATGGATATTTTTATTCTTGTTATATTTGTTATATTTGTTATATGAGTGTTAATGTTATAGTAATCCAGTATTCCCTAGCAATGTTATATTTGTTATATTTGTTATATGACATGCATACTCTCATGTGCGTGAGAGACAATGATAATAATTGACATTGTTAAACCATGATAATCATTATCATGGTAAAGGGATCCTCATGACCTTTTCATGTCATGATAGTATGCATGCTGAATCATATAACATTTATAACGTTTATAACAATTCGCTTTTCCCTAGGCTCAAAAAGTGTTATATGAATTAAAACCTCCATATAACAAATAAAACAAATCCCTATCATACCATTATGTTATACCTATTATCTGTTTACATATAATTCATGGAAATTAAAATCATCTTCCAGGAATAAAACCATGAATTTCATGTATTTCAGTGTGTATCTATGCGCATAATGACACACAAAAAGAGAGTGAGTTTGTTCATTGACAGTGAGCTTCTGGACAGTGCTGGAGCATATGGACTTAATCTTTCAAAGTTCATGACCTCCTGCCTAAAAGTTTGGAGAGAAAACCCATCATTCATTTTGAATGCCGAGCAGCAAAAATACAGAATGGACCGGTCGGGATTTGAACCCGAGACCTCCTGCTTGCAAAGCAGGCGATCTACCGCTGATCTACCGGCCCTTTTTACATACGAGCAGACCGATCAGTCTTACCACATTTATTATTTTTGCCTTCCATGAGCTGAAATTTGGGAAAAGATGAAATAAAAGTGCTATGTCAGATAATTTAAATTGCAAATTGGAATAACCATCCATCTACAGATCGCTTATGATAATTATTAAACTAGGTGGCAGTGTAATTACGGATAAATCCAGATACAGGACTTTCAGGCGAGAGATAACAAAAAAAATAATAGATGTTGTATCCGAATTTGAAGAAGAATTGATTCTGGTCCA
>JAJZXP010000031.1 GCA_021806345.1 Thermoplasmata archaeon
ATGATCGCGCTTCTGGTATAAGGAAGTCAGGAAATGCTGAGAGGCCAGGCCAAACAGGGGCTTGCACAATTTCACCACTATCGTAATTAACAAAATACCCACATTTCTCTCCCTCTCGAAATAGTTCAAAGGAATCATCAACTTTTACCCCAGGATCAATTATGGCGACGGTTTTTATATCATGTTCAGAGAGTTGTTGATTCATGAGTTTTATGTCTGGAAATTTTGTCTTATCAACAGTAAAAACGCGAAAACCGTCCATATAATCTATATCCAGGTGAATCACAGATATGGGAAGATCATTTTTGACGAATTCATTCGCAACCGCCAGAACTTCTTCCTGTGTTTTATAACTGTATCGTGACTGATGATACCCAAGAGACCAGTATGGTGGAAGCACGGGTTTTCCAACAATAGAGGTGTATCTTTTGATCAATTCTTCTATCGGGCCGAAAGATATGTAATATTCTAGGCCGCCACCAGAAAAATCCAGAATCGTTTTGTTATCTTCTTCAAAGCAAATGTCAGCAATGCATTTATAAGGGTTATTAAAGAAAATAAAATATCCTTTGTTTATATTGAGATGATAGAAAACTGGAATATTTAGGTATAAAGGATCGCTTCCAGGTCCATATTTCCCATTCGCATCGTGATTCCAAAAAGTTATTTTATTTCCCTTCAAGTTCATCGGGAAAGCTCTCTCTCCAGTTCCAAATATATTTTCGCTTTCCGTTAAAGTCGAGATTAACCTTGCTTCTTCTCCCCTGATTTCTGGTGGGTAGTCTTCTCTTTTGGATCCTGTAGAATCGTCCACAAACTTTATAGAGCCGTCATCGCCTAAAGTAATAACCAGTTCCCCAATTCTCACTGAGCCAGGGGGACCCTCATCCTCTTTAATTCCACCAGTATAAGGTCTAAGATTTAAAGACAGGAAAGTGTTAACTTCGCACTTTTTCCAGGTAAATTTCAATATTGGGCCATCAAATATATCAATTTCCAATCTCAGGTTTTCATAGATCACTTCAATCGAATGGTCTTTGATTTTTCTTGATATCAACTTTCCTGGAACTTGCTTGCTCATCTCAACTTTCTCAGCACCTAGTTTGTCTGCTACATCTCTTTTCTTTGTGAACATAAGTGCTTGTTCTGCAATTTCTGCACCAAAAATTTCTTGGTAGGTTGCTAATTTTTTTTCTTCTTCCATTTGATCATAATCCTGATTTTTTTTAAAAATAATACCACTGTATGTAGCATATAGATATAATAATTCTGTTCGAATCTCCCTAAAAATGTCACTTAATGTTCATTCTGGGTATTATTCCTTTAGCGAATAAATATTATTTAGTATATTTAATAACTGGATTGTTAAGAATCACGGTAATGTGTGCAGGTCAGAATGAGTTTAGTCATAATTTATTGCATATAAACTGTCGGTCATAAATTTCATGCAAAGTCTGAATTAAATGATCTTGCTACTTTGATTCCTGATATACATTTGACTTTAAAAAATTCTTCCTATGTTTAATATCTATAGGACACAACGGAGATAAACAAAATTAACGTATTCTTGGTAATTTATCTGCGATATTTGTTCTTGTTAATCTTTGTTCTTACTAGAACAACAGAAGCTACAGCTACAATAGCTATGGCAATCCCAATAATGGTGTAAAGTACTAATGGAAGGTTTGAGGGTTTTACATGAACTTTATTGTAATTTAAGGTCACAAGAATGAACATAGCAGATGACCATGTAAGGGGAGAAGTTGTTGGCAAAGGAGTACCATTTTCTGGATTCAAAGCTTCCGGAAGCAGTCCTGCCTGTGTGTGATTTGTTGCCCAGTTCAAAAGAGATAGGGCTACAGCGTTGTTCCCAACAATCTCGTCGTAATAGGCTTCAAACATTGTTGTAATTATCCACGGAGGCATAGGACCACTGCTGTCTGAAGGGAAACCAGAGTAATGATATGTATCGCCGTAAAACCTTGCAACTCCACCTTCTTTAGTAAGATTTTTCACTATGTTTCCAACTATCTTGTGCGCCATTGAAGAATTTGGATTAATCAGTCCAAGTGCGATTGGTAGGATAGTGGAAGAATCATAAATGTCTACATGTGAATATGGAGAATTAGAATTACCCAGAAGTGGCTCCAAATATTCTGCAAACATTGAATTGTCCTTCTGAAGGAAATATTTCATTATTGATGAATCAAGCTTGCTAGCATTTTCATTGATAGATGCGTGGCTAAGATTAAGTTCAGCATACATGCGTCCGGTATAGTTCATGCCTACAGCATCCATTGCTTGCGTCCAGAAATTATACCCATCCACATCCTCCCATATACTATAATCCTCTGGAAGTAGGCCTTTACTCGATATACTATTTTCCTCCCAGGTTAAACTAGCGTTTATAGTGGGAAGAAAGGGCTCAATTATCGAAACATTTTTCGTTATTTTGTAGAGATTGTAGATGCCTATCTGGAATATTCCAACGCTATCGTACTCCGGATTGACCCAATTTACATCAGGGTCGCCATTCCAGAAATTGAATCTGGTCGACCATGTGCCAGCAGCACTATCATTTCCCTCCTCTTTTGCCATCCAACGCCAGTATTTTAGTGCGGTCTTAATATGTCCCGAAGATTCCATGGATATCGCTGCAAAAGAACCATCTCTAACCCAACTATAGAGGTATAACTGAGACGGAGACGCCACAAATTCCCCTGTATATGGATTCTGATCGTCTTTAACCAATAAAAGTGACATATAGTATTCACGCAGGATAGATCCGTTGAATTTAACTAGAGATGAGGATTCTAGCCAGTCGGAAACTTCTCTGTTATTCAGAGACAATTGATCAGTCAAACTCAAGGCCGTGGCGTTATTTATTCCCACATCAACGTAAGAATAACCTGAGGAGAAAGTAAGATTAATGCTCATTTGTCCGGAATTTTTTGTTAATACGATCTTTGTTGCGTTGTTAAAAAATTCAAGTTCAGGATCTGTATGAATTTTAACGACTCCTGGTAAAAGAGAATAGCTTGCATTCTCAGAGATATTTATGGTATCAGTGAAAGGTCCATTAGAGGTCTGGGAAATATTAAATTGATCAGATCCAGGAGGATATACCAACGTTTCTTCAGCATTACTTTGAAAGGCTTGGATTGTGTTATTCTCGTTAAGATAGGCACGTGAACTTTCATTACCGTTATTTACGGTGATGGATACTGGCGCAACACTTTCATTTAGTGAAATATCGCTCACAGTCAAAGGACCGCTCAAATATAGGTAATGGTCAGGGACTCCTGTGTAAATCCACGCAGACGAATTTATCCAATTATTAAGAAACAGATACGAAGGAAAGCTTATCTCTGAGAGATTCTCTGATCCTTCTAAAGTTTGAGGACTATTATGACTTGTGAATTCATGAGAGAAGCCAACTGAAGAGGATAAAAGGGTGAAAACAATTAAAAAGGCAAATGCTGCCTTAGTATAAGCTCGCATGTTGAGTAAGTAAGTGCTTGGCGAACCTTAAATTTTGCCTTTCAGATCGAAGAATAAATTTTCTTAAGTTACAAGTATGAAAAGTGAGCAAGACATGATACCATGGAGTTGATGTTATTCATATTCCTGTAACATGTTGGGGAGGAATCGCAAGCAATGTAAAGTTAACAAAGTTCTGAATGTAGAACTGAATAAAAAAAAGACAAGTACCCAGATCAAAGTTTCTTTGTCGTCTTATCTGTTTGTTATATGTTTAAGATTTATAATTGAAAAATAAATGGTTGTGGTTGAATGAAGTAAACGTCCCATGTACCCGAATAAGATACTAAAGTGACAGCTGGATTTATTGATAACTGATTGAATGCACTGCATAAGTACGGGTAATAACTTAAGCCATTTGACGTTACAGGGCTGATTGAAATCCCACCGAATCCCAAAGAAATGAGATAAATATTGCTTGATGAATTAGAGAGAATTTGCAAACCTACGTATATCATACCCAGATCGTTTACATAGAGCGATATATGTCCTAGGGTAGCATTTTCCGCACTGATTGATGAATTTATGCTGAACAAAGGTATAAACGTAAAACTGTGATCATAATACAGCGTCAGAATCATGTCAACGTTTACAGTCATATTTTCCGTATATGAAACATATAACAGCGGCCCAATTGATGCAACAGAAATGTTGTCCAAAGGTCCCTGGATCAAAAATAATTGGTAACCTGTTGAATTCTGCACGAGAACTTCGCTATGAAGATTGATGAATATTAGGATTCTGTTGTAAACTTTTGAAAGAGCGGATCCAAATACTGTTTGCGTGGAAGAGAATTCCCGATATACTGTTCCATTTCCATACAACAGCGAATACCTGTGGTTTCCAGATATTAAGATAATATCTCTTCCATTGAGAACTACGGTACTCAATCCAGTAATGTTTGGGCCCCAAGTATAAACTCTTCCGCTTGCAGACCATGTCATCCCATTTGTGGAGTTTGCTTCAAAAATTGATCCGTTGTAGTAATAGAACGCGTTGAGTTCGTTTCCATTCCTCACAATAACTGGGAATTTCGGCGATGATACCAGCGTACTTTGTTTCAATTCAGATATTTTTGGGAGATATATTCCAGGTAGTACTGCAAAATGAGTTGAATTGTAGGCGGAAAGTAAGATCTGCTGAGTTTCGCTTACGTTTCCGTTAACATCATATGGCGCTATATAGCTAAATATGTTAGGTGAAAACGGTCCCAGAGAGCCCCCTCCCTGATATTCTGTAGGCGAAGCATAAACTGGGTCCCAGCCATTAATTCCATAACCATCTTGGAATCCGTCAACTATAACATAACCATATTTTGTGACGTTATTTCCTATGGTGCTCAATGGAACAAATATATTGACAATTTTGGAACTAAGATTAGATGTTATATAATATCCCGCATCTGAAATTGCGCCGGTGAAATTCTCTATATAAGAATTCTCAGGGAATCCTGCTGCCTGAATAACCCATTGCCAGTCAAATGAAGAAGATACATCTGCATTAGGCCCTGCAAGCATAGCTGTATTCCCTTTGGAAGAATTCGATGTATGAATGTATATGTCAATTATAGGTTGTGAAAATCCATAAGGTCCGCCAAAGACGTTCGTCAGATTCTTGAATCCAACGGTAAATTCTACATAATCTGGGTTCGTGGAAACGTTGAACCAAGTCATCTGAACAGAGCCTGGTGGATAGTCATTTTGGTTTGTGGGGTAAACATAATTTCCAGGGCCATTACTAGGGGCCACATTTCTAATAGATGATACCAAGACAAACTCTTCTATGCTAGTTGGGACCGATGCACTCATTGGTCCAAATAATCCTACTTTAGCGTGACTTGAAATTATA
>JAJZXP010000052.1 GCA_021806345.1 Thermoplasmata archaeon
TTTGAAAAAGAGCTTTTCTGGATTGCAAAGGGTGGAAGGGAGACCCAGGAAGAAGATTTAGCGATGAGACCAACAAGCGAATCAGCAATATACCCAATGTTCAAGCTCTGGATTAGAGACCACGGCGACCTTCCAAAAAGGATTTTTCAGATAGTTCAGGTATTCAGATACGAAACCAAGCACACCAGACCGTTTATGCGTTCCAGAGATATCCATTTCATTGAGTGTCATACTGCGCACGAAACATTTAATGATGCAGAAGAACAGATGAACTTATATCGCAGGGAATGGGACCATTTCACCAGATATCTATGTATACCCTATCTTGAAATTAGAAGACCTGACTGGGACAAATTCCCTGGTGCAATGTACACTATTGCATTCGATACCCTAATGCCATCTGGGAGAACGCTTCAGGTAGGTACAATTCATCAATATGGAACGAATTTTGCAATGAATTATGAAGTGAAGTATGCAAAGGAAAATGGAGAAAGTGAATTTGTGAATCAAACAACATTCGGTATGAGTGAGAGGTTGGTAGCAGCACTTGTGGGGATTCACGGAGATGATAAGGGGTTGATATTACCACCCAAAATAGCACCTATTCAAATTGTTGTAGTTCCAATTGGAAAAATGGATAAAAAAATGGAATTATTTATTGAAAAAATAGAAAATAAATTACAAAAATTAGGATTCAGATTTAAGACCGATACAGACGACAGATATACGCCAGGTTTTAAGTTTAACCAGTGGGAAATGAAAGGCGTTCCAATTAGAATAGAACTGGGGAACAGGGAAATTGAGAATGATGAGGTTACAGTCTCAATTAGGACTGAAAAGGGAAGGCAGAAATTAAAAACTTCTGAACTTGAAAATTTAAACAAGTTTTTGGAGAAAGTCGAGTCTGAACTTTATGAAAAAGCCAAAAAAAGCTTGACCGATGGTCTATCCGGCAAATCCAGTTCTACCGGGGAATCTTCAATTCGGTTAGTTTCTCTCTGTGATGACCGGGAATGTGCAAGAGTTGTCGAAAATAAGTTCGATCTTGACATGATGGGAACAATCTCAAATCAAGATGAACAAAAAAAGTGTGAGGTGTGCGGGAAAGATGGAAGAACATCACTCCTTTCCAAGCCTTACTAAGGGAAATCCCATAGTTTTCTTTGACATGGATGGCGTTCTGACAAAGGAGAAGAGCAGTTGGAATTACGTGCATAAAAGACTGGGTGTAGATAACAGCAGAAATTATGAACTTTTTAAAATGGACAAGATAAATTATCAGGAATTTTTGCGAAGGGATGTAGCAATATGGATTGAGAAATTTGGAGAAGTACAAGTTGAAACCATAAAGGAGATACTGAATGAGATTGAAGTATTCAATGGTGCAAAAGAGGCCACTGAAGAACTAGTAAAGGAGAATTTTAAACTAATAATCGTTTCAGGCGGAATAATGTGGCTTGCAGAAAGAGTAGGCATGGAAACTGGAATTGACGAGATTTACGCAAATAGTATTTTCTCGCTAGGGGGAAAATTAATACCCGAAGGAAGGACAATGGTCGATCCGAAAAGAAAGGATGTCGTAATAAGAAAACTGATTTCACAGTACAATCCACAATTTACGATTTCTGTAGGGGATTCTTCATCTGATAGATCGATGTTTTTATGTACTGACTTCTCGATCAGTTTCAATTATGAAGAAGTTAACGGTGGACTTACCACTTTCGACTTAAGAACTGAAGATATGAGAGATTGTTCCAGTTTGATACTCTCCATTAGGGATGAAAGAAATGAAAAATTATGAGATTACTAAGGACGAAAAACTGCCATTCGGTATTGGCTGTATTGATTCATTTCTTCACGGAGGTATAGACAGAGGTGTTATAACACAAGTTTATGGGGAGGGAGGGTCTGGCAAAACAAATCTTGCGATGCAGCTCACAGTTTCCACACTTCTATCCGGCACCAATGTAATTTATATAGACACCGAAGGATTTTCATCTGACAGATTTATGCAAATTTCAGACGGAAATAAGGAGATCAGCAAACATCTGATACTTTACAGACCGGAGAACTATGGGGAACAGGAAGTCAATTTGATAAAGGCAGAGAGGCTGATGCAATCTTCCAAAGACATAGGATTATTGGTCATTGATTCTCTTACTGCACTTCTGAGGATTGAAAAGGATGAAAATATCAAGAGCCAGGGATTATCAAAGATAATATCCCTGCTAAACACCATTTCAAATAGATATGGTATACCAGTTTTTACCACAAATCAGATTTACTTTGATGTTAACGCAGGAAACATCACACCCTTTGGAGGTTATCTGCTAGATCACTTCTCAAAAACCATAATCTCTCTAAGGAGAGTACAGCCAGGTTCCAGAATTATGACTATTGAGAAACACAGATCGATCAAGGAGGGGGAGACACAAATATTCTATATCGGTCCGACAGGCATATCATGCTTTCAATAGGGAAGCAAAACATTACATATATTCAACACTTTTGGGTTTATGGGAATTGCCATTGACCCGATTCTAATAAAACATAAGACACACATCAAGGATTTTTCAGGAAGCACAGTATCAGTAGATGCTTACAACCAACTTTATCAATTTCTCAGCGGAATCAGACAGCAGGACGGGACACCCTTAATGGATAGCAATGGAAATATCACTTCGCATCTCAGTGGATTATTTTACAGAACCATATCTCTGATGGAGGAAGGTCTCAAACCAGTTTATGTATTTGATGGAAAACCATCTCCCTTAAAATTACGGACACTTGAGGAACGAGCCATAGTCAGAGAGCATGCTGAAAAGGAGTTGGAAAAGGCAATAATGGAATCAGACAAGGAAAAGGTTGCAAGACTAAAGAGATCAATCAATCACATAACCAGAGATATGATAAATGAAGGAAAAGAACTGCTCAAGTATATGGGTCTGCCATACGTTCAAGCACCTTCAGAAGGGGAATGCCAGGCTTCATATATGTCAAGCATAGGAAACGTAAATGCAGTGATATCACAGGATTACGACTGTCTTCTTTTTGGCGCAAGGCAGGTACTGCGAAATTTCACTATTTACGGAAGGAGGAGGGTGTCGAGCAGAAATATTTACATTACGGTCGATCCGGAATTCATCGATCTAAAGGAAAATTTAACAAATCTTAAAATTTCAAGGGAACAGCTAGTTGACGTTGCTATACTTATCGGTACTGATTTTAACAGTGGAGTAAACAAGGTAGGTCCCAAGACTGCGATATCCCTGATCCAGAAGTTTGGAAACCTTGAAAACATAATTAAGGAGAAGAACTACAAAATACCCCAATACGAGGAGGTAAGGGAGATATTCTTAAGGCCTGAAATAACAAATGATTACGAGATTAAATTTCACCCGCCTGATGAGGATGGTTTAAAAGCTATATTGTGCGACAGGCATAATTTTTCGGAAACAAGAGTTCAACCATATATTGATAAGCTGAAAGAGTCTTTTGGAAAAGGAAAGCAGTCAAGTCTTGACTCATTTTTCAATTAGATCGGATTTTAAAAATTGCAAGTCCAGTGGTTTTTTTGCCTAAAATTATTCGTAGACACCAGAAAAAGGCTTCATCAATTCTGAAATTTGATGACCAACTGCAGCCTTGAGATCCAAAGGATGAATTTCTCCATTCAGGTATTTTTCTGAAAGATCCTTATAATTGTTTATTACAATATCCCCTCCCTTCTTGATTGGTCTTTCAATGTTCATTTTCCCATATTCTGGGAATATAACGACCCTTGCTATATCCATAATTGGATTTCCATCAACAACCTTCATGGGGCAATAGGCATTTTTGATTTTCTCTATTATCTGGCTTTCTGAGTCCGAGATGAGGATTGCATTCCCAGGATCACTCTTTGACATCTTTTGGAAATTATCCATCCGTCCTGATCCTTTCAGGCTGCCGAGCAGTGGCGAATGGAAGGAGACTACCTTTTTTTTTCCTAGTTTCTCTGCTATATCTCTTGCGAGCATATGGGCATGACGTTGATCCATTCCACCAAGCGCTGCATCAACACCCAGTTCAAATATGTCATTAACCTGCATTATTGGATATAGGAACTTGCTGAAATCAGATTCGGCATCTTCTTCAGTTCTTCCCATAATGGGCAGTGATCTCTTCAGTCTTGATAGTGTTGTGCTTTTGGCTGATCGCAGCATCCCCTCCATGTAAGTTTTATTCTCTATCAGATCCGTCGCCCAAAGGAATTCCGGATTTAATCCTTTCAATTTAATCTCGTATGCCTTCTTGAGAATTTCGCCATTTTTCCTAATTTCGTCTAAATTTCCTCCAAACTTATCGTTGACCATAGCATGCCAGTCCGCCAGAAGTATCTTCATTTTTATTCCAGCTTCCATCATCGCTCTTAATCTTGATCCAATCACTAATATATGCCCTAGATGAGGAATCCCAGATGGTTCCACTCCATAGTACCCCTTGCAGCCGATATTCAGTTTAGAAAATTCTTCATCAGTTACAATCTCCTCGAATAAGCTTTTATCTATACTCAACAATGAACTGCAATGCCTAACCCTATCTTAACCTTTCCTTGCAGATATCGTGATATTTACAGGCAACGCACTTGTTTGGGTTATCATGACTGCGAGAGGGGACACTTAATGTTCTTCTTAATATCTCGGCTCTTCTGATGACCAAATCCCTCAGTTCTTTTGTGTTTTCAATTCGAAAATTAGTATTTGCGTACTTTATGACTCCGAATGGTATGTTCTTTTCTGGATACATTTCCCTTAGTATTATAAAATATACTCCCATCTGAATTCTATGAGGTTCCCAAGGTCTTAAGCCTGCCCTGCCGCTCTTGAACTCGTAGGGTATTATGTTGTTGATGTCGTTAATCACCCTGTCTGGTTTTCCAGATAATGCATATTTTTGCGATCTTAAGATTTTGCCCTCAGATACAAGGTCACCATAAATGGCCATCCCTTTGGGAAAAACGTAGGTATCCATTCTTTTCTTGGTTTTTATAAATACATAAACCAAAATAATCATGGCAGCAATTACCGGTATCGAATAAATTTCTGAGATAAGCATATTAGATAAACAGGACTATTAAAATCAATGTCAGTACAATCAGTGCTACCACAACTGAAATTGAAACTTTACTTGAGTAATTAATATTTTCCTGTACCTCCTGATGAGATCTAGTTCCCTCTTCCATTCTTGTTGCGGAACTATGGGAAACTGTGTAACCCTCCTTTGCAAAGTACCAGGAGAGAGCGCAATAATCAAATTCGGCCAGCTCAGAAGCGCTTATGACTCTTTTCTCCCCTGGCTCACTCCTTCTCGATCCTGATCCTTCCATAAGGGACATCCTGCTCCATGGATATGTATCCTCTCTTTCTTAAAAACATGCTATAGATAAAAACCTTTATCCTCTCATCTGTGGTATCACCCCAGATTTCTTCCAAATAGAAACTTTTTTCAATCAGAGCGTTAAATCTATTCAATAAACTTTCTATCTCTTTCTCTGGTTCTCCTGCATTCAGAGCTTCGTAAATTTCTTCAACTTCAAGAACCCGCTCAATATTCTTTGTAGCAGCTATTTTTCCCCTGATTTTCTCTGTCCTTCTCATGACTTCTATGAGTTCAACAAGCATTACTTTTCTTACTTCTCTGTGTCTCAAGGGCATCTTGAGGCTAATGAACTCCCTTTCCTCTTCATCCATAAGATCATTGTTTTGAGAGAATTCAATGTCATTCTGTTCACCGTAAGGTTCATCCTCAATTGTCAGTGAGTCGATCAGATCTCTTGCCTGTGTTCTGACTATTCCCCATGACTTTAATATGATATATCCTGCTTCAGCAATTGACATTAACCCTTCCTTAGTAAGTTCCCTCACTATTTTTACAAAATTTACAACATCAACCTTCCATGGATCTATCTCCATAGAAATACATTTCTCCATCATTTCAATAATATTTTTTGTTTCTTCCCTTGGATCCTTAACATCAAGTTCCTCGTAAAAACTTGTTTCGATTCCAATTGTCGAAGCTTGCACTATAATGGTATTTTTCAGTTCATGCATCAGATCAGATTCCATTCAGACCACTCCCAAAGATTTTGAAAATATCTCCGTACAGTTAGTTTTCTTGTTCATTGTAACACCAAACAGGGAGTTCGCATACTTTCCCATTGCATTCTTCAGCGAAATCATGATTATCTGAGATGTATTTGAATTTTCCCTTAGTAGTTCGCCCATAGATTCTGCATTGGCTCCATCAAAAAACATGTCTATTTCATCGAGGAAGTAAATGGGTGAGGGCTTGCTCCTTTGTACAGCTGTTATGAATGACAGAGCAACAAGGCTCTTTTCCCCTCCGCTTAAAGATTGAAGTTTTGTAAATGAGTTTCCTTTCGGTCTGGCTTTAATCAGAAGTTCTGCTTCAAGTGGATTACTTTCATCCGAAAGAAACATATCCACATCTCCACCCTTCGTGAGATTCTTGAAAATATCCTTCATTTCTATTCTGATCTTAGAGTAAATTTCAAGCAGAACATTCTTCTTGATGCCCTCCAATTCTTCCATTAGCCGTTTTAAAGAATTTACTTCGTCCTGGAGTTTTTCTAATTTTTCAACTAAGGACTCCCTTCTTTGTAGAAGTTCCCTCAGATTTTCCTCTGCTAACTGGTTTACTGCTCCAATATTTTGCAATTTAACCGTTCTAATTTCAATTTCGGCATTCACTCTTTGAATACTGGAAAAATCGGGTAATGGAATACCTTGAGTCTGCTCCAGTTCTCTCCTTACAGAATCAATTCTTTCTTGCAAGTTTTGTATCTTAATCCTGCTAGTAAGTGTAGAGTTTTCTAGTGTTCTTTTCTCATTATCAAGTGAATTGAGGGATTGAGTTATTCTTGAAATCTCATTTTCCACCTCTTTCAACTCCCTGAGCGTTTCCCTGTTGTTTTTGTTCAGTACCTCTTCCTCTTCGGAAATTTTCTTGAGGTCTCGGCTTAGCAGCGTAATTTCCTCCTCTATTGCAGAAGTCTTATTACCCAGCTGTGTTATCTCAATTTTTCCGGAATCATTCTGTTTAATGAGTTCTATTTTTCTTTCGCTTATCTTCTGTATGGTTGTTCTTTTTTCACTTAATTCTTTGATATTATCTTGGCTTGAAATCTTAATGACCTCCAGTTCTCGCTGCATTTCATTCAAGTCATTTGTCTCCTCTGGATTATCTCCAATCTGAGAATAAAGTCTCTTTTTCTTAAGTTCCATCTCTTCTCTTGCACTTTCCAGTGATCTGATTTTTTCTCTTTTTTCATCAAGTTGTGAAAGTGCAATTTTAAGATCATTTTTCAGGGTTTGTACCTCAATTGACATATTTTCCACGGTTTTCTGGCTGCTATCAATAGTTTGCTGCAGGGATGACTCCTGACCTTTTCCCTCCCCTCCAGACTTTGAGATTTCTACCAATTGCCTTGAAACAGAATCAAATTCAGTTCTTCTTTCTTTTATATCACTCTCAACCTGGTTAAGTGTTTCTCTCAAATCATCTAAAAGTTTCTCCTGTTTTTGAAGGTCTGCAGTGTTATATGTTCTTCGTCCCCTATTAATGAATCCTCCAGATATAGCACCGCTTGCCTCGAATATATCACCGTCCATAGTGACTATCCTTACCCCGGTCATGTAACGCTTTGCTGTATCCATATTATTTACCAATATGGTATCTGAAAATGTATACCAGACAACATTTTCATATATTGGGTCATAAGTTACATTCTTACTGAGTAGAGATGATTCCGATTCACTCTGTAAAATTACAAGAGCCTTCCCTCTCGGTCTCCCGGGTACCATTTTGTTGATTGGGAGCAGGGTAACTCTACCAAGTCTCTTCTCCCTCAGGTAATCAATGCACTCCTGGGCAACATTTTCATCTTCCACCACTAGAGAGTTAAGTCTGGCCCCTGCTGCCGTTTCTACGGCTAATGAAACTTTATCTTCATAGGAAATAATTTCACCCATAACTCTATGTATACCTTTGATTGCACCCTTCGCCTTTGCTTCCATCAGTGCAGAAATTGGCTTGTTTGAAAATCCTTGGCTACCCATTTCAGATCTGATTTTTTCAACTTCTTTTGCTACTGCATCTATCTTCTGCCGTAGGTCAACTCTACTTTTTTCATTTTCAGATATCTCAGATTGTAATTGATAGTATTTTCTGTTTAATCCATCTGTGATGTTTTTATTACTGCTTTGGTTTTTCTGTATATTTTTTAATTTCCACTGGGCCTCAGATAACTTATATTTCTCGCTTGTTAAATCCTCTTCTCTAATTCCCAGTTTAGATTGAATTTTCTCACAACCGGTCACGTTTTCAGATTCGAATTTTCTTGCCATCTCCAATTCTTTGTAAGTTTCTTTCAAATTCTTTTCCAAAACCTGCAGCTCATCAGTGGTTTTTTTGTATTTATCATTTTTATTTCTCTGCAGTTCTATTCTCTGTCTTATTTGCTCCCTTAAAAATTTGTCTTTGCTCTCTAAATTCTTTCCTTCTTCTACTAAAAAGTTGTATCTTTCCCCTAAATTCATTATCTCCTTCTCGATCGATCCAATTTTATCCTCGTTGGATTCAATATTCTCCCTTATTTCCTGAACTTTTCTATTGTAATTACTCGCTTCGATGTCCTTTCTGGCTCTTTCCAGCTTTAATGATTCCGATTTTTCCCTAATCTCTGCCAGTTTAGACTGTATTTTTTGAGAGGAATTTTTTTCTATTTCGGTTCTTCTTTCATTCAGTTTGAAAATCGAAATCTTCAGTTCATCGATTTGGCTTGCAATAGAATTCATTCTTGTGGTCTCAGATGAAAGTGAATTTTCATATCCACTTTTGTCAATTTCCATATTTCTGATTTGAAGAGTCAGTGCTGTAGCTTTCAGATTCCTAATGTCCGAATTTAAGAGATTGAACTCCTTTAATTTTTCTGTCTCCAGCTTTGTTTTTTCCACCTCAGAATCAAGTTCTTCTTTTAATGTATTAGAAGCCAGAATCACTTTTTCTGTTTCATCGCTTTTTTCCTTTGCTGCGTTAATTCTGGAATTATACGAATCAATTCCCGCAATGGATTCAAGTAGTTTTCTCCGTTCTGTTCCAGTCACATAAATGAATCTGTTAATGTCGCCCTGAAGGACAAAACTGTACGAATCAAGTTGGATACCAATATTTTCCAGGAATCTATCAACGTCCACATGTTTCGACCTTTTTCCATTTATGTAATAAGTACTGGTTATATCGTTACCACTTTGATCAAGGCATCTTTCAATCTCTATCCTTTCATATGAGTCTTCATCTCTATCTTCAACAAATGTTGCCTTTACTGAAGAGTGTGGTATTCTTTTCTCGTCCTTGCCTGGGTTGTGTATTAAATCATCCAACTTTTCTGCCCGAACACTCTTTGACGACCTCGTGCCCAAAACGAACAAAAGTGCATCACCAATATTGCTTTTTCCGCTTCCGTTTGGACCAGCAACCATACTTAACCCAGGTCTAAAGTCTATAACAGTTTCTTTAGGACCAAAGGATTTGAAGTTTTGGATGTTCAAGGAATAAAGTCTCATCTAAATCACGTCAGACAATAGTATGATATTATATTTACTATATAATATTTACTTAATTTAGTGTTCAACACCATTTATACGAGACTCTTGTCTAATTGAACTTGCCTTTGTCCTTATCAATAGCAATTCTCCAATATATATACCCAATGAAAATGCAACCATGGCGTTAAATAATGCGATGATCAGTGGTTCAGTAAAATTTATAAAAAATTCCATTAACAATCTCACGAAAAGTAAAACGGTAGTCATAACAAGCAGAATAGTCGAGCTCCTATAGAAGATCACATTATTTTCTAAATATACTTGAGTTAATACACCCAACCTGTCACCCACTACCAGACCGGGAAGAACAAGTAGCAATGATCCCAGAATATAAATTGGCTGGTTGATAAGGTCAATTTCAAATGAAATTAATAGAAACGCGTACAGCAAGGGCGTTCTGAACAACATTTTGCTTGAATATCTTCTGCCATTAACGCCATACCATAGCCTCCTCAATATTAAGAGAGAAAAGATTATCATGATCACAACGAGCTCAGCGGAGTTGCTTCCAAATCCCGTTGGTGGAGTTGAATTTCCCAAAACTAATCTCCTTCAGATAGGATCAAACTTATTAAATCATTTTGAAAATTCAAAATTTTGTATATATTATGTCTTAAACGCATAATCCAAATGCGAATCAGATAGCCAATTATTTTAAAGTGGAAGGTATATTCTGGCATGTCATCATCATTCAAAGTAACTTTTCTGGGAACAGGAGGATCATGGCCAATGCCAGGTAGAGCAATGCCATCAGTTGCTCTTCAAATGGATGACTATTTATGTCTTTTTGATTGCGGAGAGGGCACACAAAAACAGATCATGAAAAGTGGATTGTCGTTCATGAAGATAAACAGTATATTTTTTTCGCATTTTCACGGGGATCACTTTCTAGGCGTTCTCGGTTTAATTCAAAGCATGTCTTTTAATGGAAGGACTGAACCCTTAAAAGTATACGGTCCAATAGGGGCTGTCTCAGTATTATCAAGAGCTTTTAACACTGGATATTTTTCGCTAGGGTTTGATATACTCATCGAAGAAATTCCATATGGCGGAAAAGTTGTGACACCTTATTTTGAAGCAACGACAATTAAAGCAGATCATCCTGTACCGGCGATCTCCTACAGGATTCAGGAATATGATTTGGTCAAAATTGATCCGGAAAAGGCCAAAGCTTTAGGGGTTCCATCTAAAAAGATTGAAACCATAAGAGACAAAGGACAGGCAGAGATATCCGGGAAGATAATCAAGTTGGAAGAAATATCGTCAGGATTAAGAAAGGGGAGATCCCTGGTATATTCTGGAGACACTAGACCAAATCCGGAAATGGTTAAATTTGCAAAAAACGTTGATCTGTTCATCCACGAATCGACAACAGATTCATCCCTTGAACCGAAGGTGAATGAATTTGGACACACATCCTCAAGACAGGCAGCAGAAATTGCCAGGGATGCGGAGGTAGGAAAATTCTACCTGTATCACTACAGTCCTAGAATAGACAATCCAGAAATACTCAGGAAGGAGGCAATAGAAATTTTTCCAAACTCATTTCTTTCCAAGGAATTGATGGTAGTTGAACTGCAAAAGGGGAAAGAAGCATTCAACTGAAGTTTGTTCACTTTCTATTTCATTCCAGAGGTATCACTCTTCGGTGTTATCTTCCCGACTCTGCCATTTAGATCAATCTTACTCTCAAAAATCGAGGTAAGCAAAATTGCCAGAACGAAGGATATAAGATAGCTGTAGTCGACACCAAAAGTTATTGCATAAAATGGTATATTCAAGTTGAAATAATACTGTATTGTATCCATGAAAGGTATCGACAAAGTTATGGAAAACACGTAAGCAATGATAGGATTCAAATTAATTTTACCCTTGAATATCTCGGTTCTTCTACCTATGAAATACTCTCCAATCATCACGCCTATCCATGGAGTAATCCAGTAATCAAGAACATAAAGAAAACCCTCAAAATATGATGAGAAATCAGAGTAGAAAAGCAATCCCATAATTATTGTTAGCGCTCCAACTATGAAAATTATATACTTCCTTGCAGCTTTAAAACCCAATGCCCTTATGGACATAAGATTTGAGTAAATATTCAATGCATTTGCTGACAGACCACCTAAGAAAAGAGTTATGGAACCAATAAACCAAACTCCTCCCAAAAGAGGAACAAACAGGGAGTTCGTAAAGATGCCATCCAAATTGAGGTCAATACCAACATAAAAGCCTATCACCTCAACGAGAAATGATGCAATACCAGAACCCAAAAGTGTAAAAATCAATGCAGCCATCTGTTTGTTTTTACCGCCTGGGATATATCTGGAATAATCAGCTGCATAGGGTGCCCAGGACATAATATATGAAAATGACAGCATTATGACAGAAGTAAAAGCGACTATTGAAAAATTTCCGGAATAGGCAGATATAAACCTACTTGGTGAAATTATTATCGAAATTGATAGAAATAGGAACATAATTCCGAGCACAACTGACATGATTTTTTCAAAGGATTTTACAGTCTTATGGCCATACACTACTGTCAGAGAAATAAAGAGCATTACAAGGAAAAGCGATAAGAGTTCCATTAAATCTAAGCCCATAAAAATATGATTAGTGGAGTGTTGATCTGTCAGGACAAACTGAAGCGCTCTCGCTGAAATAATCAGGTTCACTGAGAGCCATCCTACAGTGTTCATAAATTGAAGAAGTGAAAAGATTTTCCCCCCACCCGTCCCGAACGATCTTTTTGAGATTTCCATCTGGCCGAGTCCGGTTTTAGGTCCAAGGTAACTCATTACTGCGACAAGAGCACCACCGCCAGAATTTGCAATCACAAGTGCAAGCAGGGTATAAAAGACTGACATTCCATATGATTCGACAAGTACCCCAAGCGCAAAGTCTGCGACAGTTAGATTAGAACCGAACCATAGAAAGAATAGTGATCGTTGATTCATGCTTCTCTGTTCTTCATTTATCTGAGTCTGCAGTGTATCATCCGTATACTTTCCCGCAAGAATAGATTTCACAACAAGGAAAGTGCATGCGATTCAATAAATATAGAGTATCTTTATATATAGTTCGCTTGATTGGCTCACCACTGAAAATTTTTGAATTTCAGGAGAATTAAAATATTTTATATAAAGAATTTATTCCCTTACATGGGTATTGATGAAAAACTCGAAGCTCTTCTTTTTGCTTCCGAGGAGCCTCTTAGTTTGACTGAATTATCATCAATACTGTTGGAGAGCCAGGATGAGGTTAAAAAATCCTTAAAGAGATTGATTAAATCCTATGAAAGCAGAAATACCAGCATAGTGATTTCAGTCACAGGGAAGAAATATAAGATGACTCTTAAATCGGAGTTTAATGAGGTCGTTTCGCCAGTAGCAACACCAGAACTCTCAAAAGAAGAGCTTAAGGCGTTAACCCTGATTGTCAACAGCAAAAAGGCAATGAAGGGAGAAGTAAATGAAAAACTTCACAAAAGGGCAGATGCTGTCATCACAAACCTTAAAAAATTAGGTTTTATTAAAAGCGAGAAATACAGAAACACAGAAATATACAAATTAACAGGAAAGTTTTACAAGTACTTTAACGTTAAAAAAGGGGTTCAATTGGACAAGACAAAAGGAGAGGAAGAAAATGAGTTATAGGATTGCTATTGTAGGAGGCGGAGGTCGGGAAGATGCTTTGACAAGAAAGATTTTTGAGAATGGTGCTGAATTAATTTCAATCATGCCAAATGAAAACCCTTCTATAAAGAGCATCAGCAGTGAAACTCTCATAGCTCAGACAAGCGAAACCGAAAAAATCATAGATTTTATCAAAGACAAAAACCCAGACCTAGTATACGTTAGCCCAGATGGATATCTTGAAACCAATCTAGTAGATAAGTTGTTATTAACCAACATAAAAATAGCCAGTCCTTCTTCTGCGGCATTTAAGATCGAGAGTTCTAAAATATTCATGAGACAACTAATGAAAAGATATGGCATTCCTGGAAACCTTAAGTTTGAAGTTTTAAATAGCGAATACGATATTCAAAAATTGCTGTCAAACACCAGTAAAGAGTATGCTATCAAACCGTCTGGTCTGACAGGAGGAAAAGGTGTCAAGGTTACAAACCATCACTTTTCTAACAGAAGGGAAGCCATCGCATATGCTTCGGAAATTTTACAGAGAGACCAGAGAATCCTAATTGAGGAAGCTGTCGAAGGAGAGGAATTTTCTATGCAGCTTTTTACTGATGGTTCCAGCGTATTATTCGCTCCTTTAGCCCAAGACTACAAACGATTGAGGGAAGGAGACCAGGGTCCTAATACAGGAGGAATGGGTTCGATTACGGACAAGGATATGAGACTTCCATTTATTTCATCGTTCACATACGAAAAGGCGAAAGAAATTTCCCGCAAATTTGTAAATTCTTTGTTTAATGATGGACAGATTTTCAAGGGGGTAATGTACGTTCAATTCATGCAGACTAAGGAAGGTCCAAAAGTAATCGAAATTAATGGAAGATTAGGCGACCCGGAAGGAATGAATATTTTAACATTGATGGAAGGGGATGTAGTAGACCTTCTTTTCAGAATTGCTGACGCAGACTTAAAAGGTGCCAAGGTCAACTTCAGGAAAAATGCCACTGTGTTGAAATATCTTGTTCCCCCGGGATATGGAGTGAACCCCATGCCAGGAAATTTAAGGGTCAACACACATGGACTTCCAGAGCATATTAAAATCTATTATTCAGGGGTTACTGGTGATATCAACAATGTAAATTTCACGAACTCAAGAGGAATGGCAATACTCGCTGAGGGGGATACAATAGAAGGAGCTTCTGCTGACGTTGAAATGAACCTATGGAGGATTACTGGACAGTATGAAATGAGGCATGATATAGGAAAAGCTGAAACACTCAAGAAAAAGATGGATGCGTCAAAGGCACTTGGAATTTCTTATTGAGAAAATTTTTCATTCACGCAAATTAAAATTCAACCTTCAAGGAAGAGATAAATCACATCAACAGCACTAACTTCATGGTTTATATTCCTCTGAAACGAATCTTCCTACAATCCTAGGTTTGGCATTTGGCCTGACAACCACATACTCCTTTTCAGGCAAGATCGGTTTGTCCAATTTTATTAAGCCATCAGTCAAAATTCCCCTGGAATAGTGGAAATTACCCGCAAGAAATACTTCACCATCATTTCTGTTATTTTGTGGCACAGACGGATGATATTCAATCTTTCCTTTGAGATCGTTAACCATTGGTATACTCTTCTCAGATAAAATTGATCCTCTATCAATTGTTTCAATATCGGCATTCTTTAAGGCAATACCAACTCTGCTTCCAGTCTCTGCTTCTTCAAAATCTATGTCATTCATTTGAATTGACTTGACCTGAATTTTCTTTCCGGATGGATTTAAAAACAGTTCCTGGTGTTTTTTCAACGTACCACCTAAAACGAACCCTAGTATAACTGTACCAACGCTTTTAACTTTGAAAAAGTGGTCAATTATAACTTTAGTTTCTGGTTGCTTATTCTGTTCTATTTTCATCCCGTATATTTGATCTAAGAGTTCCATGGAAGTTCCATTGAAAAAATTGTAATTCTTGAGCGCTGAGTTTTTCAATATGGTCTTAAGTCTATCAGTATCTGTTGTGTCGTCCACTGTTATGAAACCAAGACTCTTTGTCATAACGTCTGCACAGAGGATATTTTCTCCAAGGTATGCATTCATATTCTTCCCATTTATAACAACAATTTGAGCTAAAGTCATACTATCAGTCAGTGATGAAATCTTATCTGGATATCGACTTGGAACAAATATCGTCGAATTGCCATGATCATCTTTCCTTCCATAAATTGCAATATCGCTCTCTGTGTGCTTTTTCCCAATTCCCTTAATGAAATTCTCATCCTCGTATGCATATATTCTATAATTTTCCATTTATGCCATCTCCACGCATTCTTTTATTGATCTTATCGCATCATCAGTATCATTTGGAAGCTGTGCTCTCTTATATCCCATAGACTTCAATTTAACCTTTTCCCCAAATAGCATATCCAAGTCATATAGGACTTCCAAGTGATCGTAAAGGAAACCAACTGGGACTGTGACTATTCTCTTATATCCCTTGTCCTGAACCTGTTCCAGGATATCATATATGCTGGGCTCAAGCCATACCTTTCCATAGGAACCTCTACTCTGAAAACCTATCCCAAAATTGTCAACTTTGGCCTCAAATGCAATTTTATCTGTCCAACTTTTAAGGTCAAGAACGTAATCAGATTCTTCCTCTACAGTATGAGGAAGACTGTGGGCCGAGAATAATACAAAATCTTCAGGTTCTGCTAAACTTTTGAGGGAATTTATCCAGAAAGTTGTAAGAATGCGGGATTTGCTCATTCCGTTAATCGCAGTTATATTTGTCTGAAGATCTATACTTTTGGAAATCTTTTCCAGTGGGTCGAGATAACTTTTCATAATGCTGTTATTCCTTATGGGAAATAATGGAAATGCAACAATATGATCATATAATCCATCCTTGATCTGCTTAGCGATCTCTCTTATGGACGGATTCCAATGTTTAAACGCCATAAATATTTCGTAATCATGAAAATTCGATCTCATCTTTCCAATCAGGGATCTTAGAATTTCACTGGATGGTGATTTATAGCCAAAAGCGGAATATTTACTATTTGTCTCCTTTATGGAAAATTCAGGAGGGTCCCTACCTCCAAAAACGTCCCTCAGATAATCCATTATCTCCTCTTTTTTTTCAGGACTTCCATAAGCCATAAGCAAAAGTGCTTTATTCATGTATTTCTCCTCTTATTTTCTTAGTGATTTCTCTCAATTTAAGTTGATCTGTTCCAGGTAATACTCCGTGTCCAAGATTGAAAATATAATTAGGATCGTTTCGCATAAATCTGATTATTTCAAGTGATTTTTCAAGAGCCTTCTCGGGACTTTCCCTTAACAGTCTTGGATCAAGATTCCCCTGTAAACCTATCTCCGGAAATTCTGCCCTGACATCTTGCAGTGAGCATTTCCAGTCCAGGCTCAAGAAATCCGATCCTGATTTAATCAAGGTTTCAATCATACCGGAAGTTCCGGTTGAAAAATATATACTTTTTTTTCCCTCTTTTTTTACAATTTCAGTAATTGGCTTTACAAATTTAATCAAGATATTTTCTGCATCTTCTCTATCTATAAATCCGAGCCAGCTATCAAAAATTTGGATGCAATCTGCTCCCTGTCTAATTTGCTGAGTCACTTCCCATTTTAGAACTTCGAGAATTTCTAACATCAACGCGTGATACGTTTCATCACTGCTACTGAGGAGACCCTTCGTTATTTTAAGATCCTTATCTGGCCCCTTACCTACTACATACGAGCTTAATGTTAAAGGTCCCCCTATAAAACCAATAATTGGGATCTCAGGACGTTTCTGTTTGAACTCGCGAATGGCCCTTGAGGCTTCAGATACCGCAGAATATTCCCTGTTCATAAGTTTCAATTCAGGAACTGGACCCGTGCCTTCAACATACTTCACACTGTATCCTAAATTTTCCAATGGGATAGCAATGTCTGAAAAAATTATTGCCGCATCGGTTGACAAATATTCACTCGCTTTCCATGATATTTCACTTGCAAGCTTAGGGTCGTGGCATATCTGTTCAATGGTATACCTCTTCCTAAAATCTTGATAAGAACTTAAATATCTTCCAGCCTGTCTCATAAACCAGACAGGAGGTCTCCCTTCGTTTTTTCCATTCAGAGAATCGAGAAAATTGCTTTTAATCAAGGTTTTAATCTCCTGACTGTCCTCGGATATGCAATTGCACCCGTAATTTTGTCAAGATGCATAATCCACATGCATAATCTGTCCAATCCCAGCCCAAAACCAGAATGAGGGATGCTTCCATATTTCCGAAGATCAAGATACCAGTAGTAGTCCTCTTCATTGAAGCCACTCTCCCTGATTCTATGTTGAAGAACCTCAAGTTCCCAAATTCTTTCACCACCACCGATTATTTCACCATAACCCTCTGGAGCTAGAAGATCGTGGCACAAAATTTCATCTTGTTTTTCAGGGTTCGGTTGATGATAGAATGTCTTTAAGCTTGCTGGAAAATCGGTTATGAAAAGTGGTGTCTTGAAGTTTGACATAATCTTTTTCTCTTCGTCTGCACCCAGGTCATCCCCATATTTTAGGGGCATTCCAAGGGATTCTGACATGTCTATCAATTCCTTGTAGGGAATTCTTCTGAAGGGCTTCAAACTCTCCTTCAAAGCATCAATATCTCTTCCCAATATTTTTAACTCCGCAAGATTGTTACTCAAAACTTCACTAATTATAAAATGGATCATCTTTTCTTCAATTTCCATCATTTCCTCATTATTCACCCAAGCTACTTCTCCTTCTGCGTGCCAGTACTCAGTTAGATGTCTCCACGTTCGGCTTTTTTCAGCCCTAAAGCTTGGGGATACAGTAAATACCTTTTCCAGAGAGAAAATAAATGTTTCCAGGTAAAACTGGGAACTCTGAGTCAAATAGGCGTTTTCTCCAAAAAAAGGTACCTTAAACAGAGTTGAACCTCCCTCTGTCGCCGTTGAAACCATCAGAGGTGGTTGTACATCATAAAATCCCTGTGAGAGGAAATACTGCCTGAAGGCGGTGAATACTGTTGATCTGATTTTAAGAATTGCATTGAATTCCCGGCTTCTTATCCATAGATGTCTGTTATCCAATTCAAACTCTTCCGATATGTCCTTAGAAACAGGAAAGTTATCGTTACGCTGGTAAATCTTAAAATCTTTAACCTTAAGCTCAAATCCAGTAATTGCTCTTTCATCCTTTGATACTTCACCCTCTACCATCAGACTGCTTTCAATTGTCAGGGATGAAAATTGTTTGAACATTTCCTCCTGGAGGTCTGAAGCTCTGGCAACGCACTGAATGACATTTGTCGCATCCCGAAGCACAAGGAATGATACTTTTCCCGAGGTTCTGATTCTGTATACCCAACCTCTCAGGGAAACTGTTTTCCCACAATAAGAATCTGATAAAATGTTGGAAACATTGTCCATGTCCGGTAATGTTTTTAGTTGATATATATTTGTTTGAGCAAAATGTCCAGTGACTTTCCTGGCACCATTGGATATTCAGATCGTTTGAGAATTTGATTTACCTGCAATCCTGTTAGCTTATTTAATTTCATCAGGGAGTCATTTGTAATCTCTTCGGACAGTTTATACTGCCCCATTTGCCATTTTACCTGCCCGACAAATATCCTTATCAAATATCTAGCGATCTCCTTTAGAACCCCATCAAGCTTTCTCCACCTATCCTCTAGGACTTCATGGCATTCCCAAAATCTTTCCGATCGAATCAATTCGAGAATTAGACTGACTGGTTCTTTGACATTTGAGTCCTTATTAATGATTGTCCTAAACTTTTCATTCGGAATCTTCTTAAGCATGGTTTCTGTTGTTAACTTATAAAAATCAAGTTCCTTACCGTATGTTGTTTTCCTCACTATTTTCGGAATCTCGGGGTATGGGTCATTTTCGCCAAACACTCCAATTATGATCCTGTGCCTGTTTTCCTCTATCATTCTAATCCTCCCGAACTTATCTTCCAACCGCTAGATTTATTTTTTAGACATTCAGTTCGCGTTTCAACTGTGCTAAATAATTAGTTGGAGAAGAAGAGAGAATTATTTAACAATTAGGTATACAGACTATAAATGGAATCTGCAGAATTATTGAAAAAATATCTCCAGGATCTTAATCACATAGGCAACAGAATCTTTGAACTCCACTCTAATTACTACCGTGCCGGAACAATTCAAAAGAAAGAGCCCTACAAGACCACACCATTTGACCTTGCTCAGTTAGAGTTCAATGTTCCCATGGAGCCCCACGAAAATATTGTAGAATTATTGAATTCAATAGGTGAAACAATCATGATTTCAGAAGGTATAGAATATGTGAAGGTCAAAGAAGAAATTGAGAATATGGAAATTCCAACCATCGAAATTGATAAACTTCGAACCATTGAAGCCATCGATTTATGCTACAACCTAGAACTTCAAGATGCTGTTAAAGAATCAAAAATACCGGTTGACCTGGTGACCATATCATACCAAATTAAGAATCAGCTAAAATTTCCAGACGATTTCTTCAATGAATTTCCTTCCAAACTGATGGAAACACCACAATTCAATTCACCCAGCTCAGCAAATAAATATGGGATCATCCAGGATATGAAGGCTTACTATTCATTTTACCACATTTCAAAAGATTTTGTTGTACCGGTACTTTCATATCCCGCAAGCTTACATTTAGATCAAAACATAAGGACTGAAGGATTGCTAATGTCATTGAGTGAAAGGTTTAACTCTTTTACCAAAGAAAGTGACTTTGATGTGTATACCAACTTTAGAATGATTAAGAATATCCGAAACAAGCTTTTGCTTAAAAAGGGGAATCCTGCTTCCATTTCTCTGTTTACTGAAAAGGAACTTCTTTGGTGCAGGAACTCTGCATTTTTTGAAGAGAGAGACGAAAAACTAAGGTTTAGTGAAGGGTTGACTATGGCTGATTTGAACGAAGAAATGAACAATCACTCAATAAAAATCGACGAACTTGTTAGAAACTGGAAGCGGTCCAAACTATTCTAAGAAATTTGATTCTCGTCAATGTCTATACCGTAAACGCTTCCGATTTCTCTATATCCAATTTTTTTGTAGAAGTTAAGGGCTATAAGGTTCAGGGCAGGAAATTCTGCAGAGACCACTCTAATTTTTAATTCTCTCATTTCCTGATACAATTTTTTTAACATGCTTTGACCCACATTTTTTCTCCTGAATTCCGGCATAATATATAGATCGATAATTCTAACCTCCTTGTCAGGAATATACGATATCCGATCTCTTATATCCGCTCTTAAGAGTCCACACATTTTGCCATTACACTCCGTTACCAGTGTTATATACCTGTCGTTTTTCTCAATGGCCATTTTATAAAACTCCTTAATCTTCGGTAAATTTTCTTCATTTGCCTTGAAAAGAGAGTCAAATTCCCCATTCAATCTTTTCATTCTCATAATCAAGTCAAGATACTGATCAACATCTGCTGCTTTTGCATTTCTTACACTAATTTCTTCTTTTGTCAACTTACTCAACCTCCGGTAATTTTTTAACGATCTCCATTTTCATCAATTTTTCGAAATTTTCCCTGTTTTCTTTAATTATTTCATATGCTGTTTTGAAATATCCTTCTTTGCTATCAACTTTTCTGGCAAGTTTTTCATCAACTGTAGCTCTCCCTACGGAAGCAGCAACTTTTGGGAATAACTCCCAATCATCCATTGTTGGTACAATATGGTTTTCATTGAGGTCCTCAACATAATCTGCAATTTCATATGCCGCTTTTACCATTATTCTAAAATTAACACCCTTCGATCTTGCATCTAGAACTCCCCTGAATATTCCTGGAAATACTAAACTGTTGTTTATTTGATTTGGGAAATCTGACCTTCCTGTTGCCACTATCCTTGCCCCATTATTTTTTGCATCCTCCGGCCAAATTTCTGGCAGAGGATTTGCGAGTGCAAAAACAATAGGATCCTTATTCATTGTTTTAATCCAATCTCCCTTTATCAAGCCAGGTTCAGACTTTGCAGCGGAAACTACGATATCTGCATTTTCTATCGATTCCTTAATATCTCCTTTCTTCCTTGTACCGTTCGTTTTAAGCGCAAGTTCATATTTCCATGGGTTGGATATCATTAATTTATCAAGATCCTTTCTCTCTGGCTCCATGATTCCGTGCGAATCCACCATAATGATATTCTCCGGCCTGAAACCTGCTTCGATCATGAGATGAACAGCGGCAATATTTGCTGCACCGGAACCTATTACAGAAACAACAGCATCCTGAATCTTTTTTCCAGTTATTCTCAGTGAATTGATCATACCAGCAAGTATTATGCAGGCTGTACCTAGCTGGTCATCATGCCATGCTGGAACGTTAAGGATTTTTTGTAACTCCCTCAAAACAAAGAAACACTTAGGGCTTTCAATATCTTCAAGATTGAATCCTCCAAAAGATGGCTCAAGAGCCTTTGCAACATTTATGAATTCCTCCCCGCTGGAAACCCTAAGTGGCAAGGGCACAGCATTCACCCCCCCAAGTAGATTGAATAACATTGCTTTTCCCTCCATTACTGGCATCGCAGCTTCTGGTCCAACATTGCCGAGACCTAACACTCTTGTTCCATCGGTTATTATTCCTATGGTGTTCCATCTTCCGGTTATTTCGAAAGAATCGTCGGGGTTCTTGTTAATTTTCATAGATACTTCTGCGACCCCAGGAGTGTACCAGTAAGAAAAATCCCCTAAACTGGATATTGGCACCTTCGGGTACATCATGATTTTTCCCTTATAGTATCTTGAATATTCAACTGCTAACTTGTTAAAGTGCAGTGTTCTTTCCCGACTATCCATACATACTAATGGTAAAATTGTTTAAATACACTTCGAAATTGTCATATTATGGAAGAGCTAAGAAATATTCCTCTGGACTGGAATATGTTATTGGATAAACAAATAAAATTAATGGAAGAAAGCACAGGGAATAAAAAAAGCTCTGAACTTTTTGCTCCTCTGATCGACATGTTAAACAACAACATAATTCCATCTAAAGTTATTCTGAACAAGGGAATTGCAAAATGCTACGGGTATATGGTTCCAAATATAGGAATAGATGACAGGATACTTGGATCCATAGGTTTTTTGGATCAATCATATGAGAACGACAAAAACGTAGAGATCTTACTTTCATGGTTTATGGAATTTTCAAGATCAAATAGAATGCTATTGATTATAGACGGAGTTTATGGTTCTAAGAATTTCGAAAAATACGCACTTAGTAAAGGATTTAAAATTTCTGTCAGGAGAAAATTGGTATCAACCCTTTCTGATCTTGAAAGGCGTTTTCAGGAATTAAATGTTGATGAACCTGAAAATTATGGACTTTTATTAAAGAACTCCGAAATTAGTCTTGATGAGTTATGCGAAATAGAGGAAAAGTCATATGGTTTGTCAGAGGATAGATTCCTTCTCATAAGAAAAGGGGACAAAAATGTCACCGCAGAAATAATCATGAACGGGTTTTACGGTAAGATACTGGATAACGCAAGTTTTAATTTACACAGACAGAAAATAATCGGGTCGATCCAGGTAACCGATGGTTACACAGAACTTTTTAGGATGGGTACTCCTCTGGTCGTTGACTTATTCGTGGCACCAGGTGAAAGAAGAAAGGGTCTTGCCTCCGCGCTCTTCAAAAAAGCCGTGGATCGACTGATATCATCAAATTTCACTGAAGTTCAACTATGGGTGAATGTTAATTCAGAGGCATATAAATTTTATGAAAAGCTCGGATTTCAGAGTGCAGGAGAGGAAGATGTAATGTATCACATAGATTTTAGAGCACATATCTCATAGAATTGAAAGAAGAAGATTGCTCAATATGATACTTGAAGGGATTGTTACATTATCATCCAGCGGATATCTTGATATGGATTCTACAAAGGTAGCAACGAGGGCAACTATGAAATAGGATGGACCAAGGATCATCATCGCGAAGATAGCTGTGGGAATAAGCATAAATATAAAGCCGCCAACGCTCTTTTTCCTGTTATAAAACAAACCTGATATTCTGAAATTCATTCCAAAAATCGTAGCTAAAGAGTCCCCCACTCCCATCGCAAAAACACCAACCTCAACAACTCGCCACTTTGGGGAGAGGGAAACAAGAAGCATCAAGCCAGCGATGAACCAGAGAGTTCCCAGACCAGGTTGAACATTTTTCCTTTCCAGCCTAAAGACTAATTTAGACATTTTTGTATTCCTGAATAAACCGACAAGATCTAAGATTATAATCGCTATTATTGATCCAGAGATTAACCCAAGAAGAATCAGGAATTTTGGGAACATAACTATGGCTAAAATAATCAAAATTCCCACGGCAATCTGAAACACGTCTCTCGTGGTCTCGATTTTATTTTCGTGCCCCTTTTCGCTCTCATTCTTGAATATCTCCATTCTCATGTAGTTGGATAAAATCAAGGAAATAGCCATCCCCACACCGACGGAAAGTGATTCAACCAAAACAGTGTTTTCGCTGAAATTGAAAGTTAAATTCATAAACAGCACGGCTATAAGAATGGCAACTGAAATTAGTGACCTTTTCCTGTACAGTGTGTCAGTACTTATTGTGCTAATAAAAACGATAGATGCACCTAAGGAATATGTAAAGAAAACGGAAAAGACCATAGCGACAACTAGTGAAACAATTATGGATTTATCTGCCAGTCTTTCGCCCATTAAAAGGTAAATGCTCAGTGAGATTACTCCAAATGCCACATTTAATAGGATATATAGAAAATATTCCACGGAATATAATGAATTCTATCTATAAAAGATTGACCTACTTAGAGGGGAAAGTCCATATTTCCAAAAGCGTCTTCCCAATCTTTAAGAAATCTATTCAACCCCTCATCGGTTTTTGGATGTGTCGGAAGCTTAGAAAGAACATCAAATGGTAAGGTTACCACATCGGCACCCATTATCAAAGCCCTCAAAACATGAAGAGGATTCCTAACTGAAGCAACCAGTATTTTTGTCTTCACATCGTAGTTGGTAAAAATTGTCTTAATCTGTTCTATAACTGACATTCCGTCCTCTCCAATATCGTCCAGTCTTCCAACAAATGGAGAAACATACGCAGCTCCCGACTTTGCTGCAAACATGGCCTGTATTCCGTTGAAAATTAAGGTTGAATTAACCGGAATTCGTTTATCACTTAATACCTTAGTAACCTTTAATCCCACCAGATTAAATGGAACTTTTACAACTGCGTTGTTTCCAAGTTCGCTGATTTTAATGGCTTGCTTGAGCATTGTATCATAGTCTGTTGCAATTACCTCAATGCTAACTGGACCGGGTGCAGTATCTAAAATACTCTTTAAAATTTCCTTGAACCCAAGTCCTTTTTTCATTTCCTTCGCGATAAGTGATGGATTTGTTGTCACACCATCTAACAGACCCCATTCCTTTGCCATCTTGATTTCTTCTATATTTGCTGTATCTAAAAATAACTTCATCTTATTTCTCCTCCCTAAACGCTTTAATTCCTGCTGTAACTATATCATTTACTCCCATATGAAAATAATCAAAAAGTTCCCATGCCTTGCCTGATTTTCCAAACGTATCCCTCATTCCGACCCTCTCTACCCTAACCGGGTAATCTTCGCTGAGAATTTCACAAACTCGGCTTCCTAGGCCGTTGTAAATTGAATGTTCTTCTGCAGTGACCACATGACCAGTCTTTTTTGCATATGCAGTAATATTTTCCCTGTCGATGGGTTTCATGCTTGATACGTTAATTACAGCGGCATCTATTGCAAGCTCTTTTAATTTTTTGGCCGCTTCTAAAGAAAACCCCACCATCGATCCATTGCAGAAAATAGTCAAGTCTGTTCCATCCTTAAGAATCACATTTTTCCCTTCCACGAATTGGTAATCGGTGTCGTTTACTACCGGGAATTTTTCCCTTGATAATCTAACATAATATGGAGTTTTTGTCTTTTCAACAAGATATTCAATTACAGAATCAGTTTCGATGGAATCACCGGGAACGATGACTTTCATATTTGGAAGTCCACACATTAAACCCACGTCTTCCACCATCTGGTGAGTGGCCCCATCTTCGCCTACTGTAATTCCTGCATGGGTAACAACGAATTTTACATCAATATTATTATAACAGACAGATTGCCTTATTTGTTCGTATGTACGAGTCAGAAATATTGCAAAGGTAGAAACGTATGGTTTTTTGCCAGATAGCGCCATACCAGCTGCAGTTGAAACCATAGACTGTTCCGAGATTCCCATGTTAAAGAACCTGTCCGGAAATACTTTACCAAACGTCTGCGTTTTTGTGGAACTTGAAAGATCTGCATCCAAAACGACAATTTCTTTATGTTTCTCCCCGAGTTCAGCTATTTTCTTTCCATAACTTTCCCTAAGACTTTCACTTTTCATACTTTAATGCACCTATTTCTTGAATTGCTCTTTGAAACTCTTCTTCTGAGGCTGGTGGACTTCCGTGGTATTTTGGGTTATTTTCCATGTAACTTACTCCCTTTCCTTTCACAGTGTTTGCGATCAGTAGTGTTGGTTTCTCCGTTTCTTCCTTTGCGAATTCCATTGCCTTCCTTATTTCGTTAAAATCATGACCATCGAATTTTAGCACTCTCCAGCCAAATGATTCAA
>JAJZXP010000326.1:0-1346 GCA_021806345.1 Thermoplasmata archaeon
AGGTAACCTGCCTTTTTATTATCATATTTCTTTAATCTCGAAAGCCAATTACAGTCAGAGTGGACCGGTCGGGATTTGATTAATGTTTTAAGGGAATACGAATAGGCTAGGTGTATTTGTTTCTAAGATCGACAATGTTTTTAACAATCAATTCAAGAGTTTGACTAGTATACCCATTTTCCTTCGCCTTCTGTAGAATTTTGTTTATTATTAACGCATTTTTCGTAGTATGCCCTTTCTTAGGCATTTCGAATTCTTGGTTAAAATTTTGCAACAATTCATCGAAGTAATCTTTCCCTATCTCTTCTCGTAGTTTCTCACCAATATTATCCTCAAAACACGAAAAAGTTTCAGATATAATCGATGGGAAGTCTTCGACTGGCTGCCCTATCAGTTTCAAAAGGCGATGATTCACTTCAACCTTAGGATCTTTGGATCGTTTATCATTATCCCATACCACGTAAACCGGAATTTCGAGACTATTGAATATTACATAAGGTCTATCGATATTTGTTTTACCGCTGCAAGGGATTACCGATATCCCTAGAGCATCAAAATTGTGGTTTAATAGCTCTGCCTCTCCTAGAATCGCCCCTCTATCTTCTTCTCCCTCAACGAGCACCACAATATCAGCAAAAAACCCTTCGTTCATCCATGGAGTCATTATAGCACGCAATCTTGGTTTGAGAGTAATCCCGGAACGAGTTCCTTTTGATTGGTCATTGACTTCGTCAAGTTTTTTTGCTAGTTCATCAAGTTTCCCCCATGTTATCCTAGTCTGTTTCTTTTTTGTTCCATTAAACTGAGTTTTGCGAAATCTTCGTGCCAAGTCAAATTGGTCTATATGAAATAAGAGAGGTGAATGAGTGGTATAGATAACCTGGATATCAGAAATGACATTTTGTATTCCGTTACTTGCTAATTCGTGGATAACGCTTAGAAGATGCCTTTGTCTGCTTGGGTGTTGGAAGAGTTCTGGCTCTTCGATAGCTAGTATTAGGCTTGGCA
This sequence comes from Thermoplasmata archaeon, assembly GCA_021806345.1. The sequence goes on from JAJZXP010000326.1 coordinate 1,009, forward strand.
CGGACTTTGTGGAGTCATCAACGCCAACATTTGTGTTCTGGGGCCTAGCAGCCAGATATTGTAGTAGGGTCATTATAAATGCCCTTTGTGATCCGTTACCAGATAAGGCTACTGGTGCTTCGTACCCATCTTCTACAAGAAATGCATTCGCTTTGATATAAGAGAGGATATCAAGTTCGTCGGTTATCCACCTTATTTTAACTCCAACCCCTGGAGCATACATGGATAGCATTTGTGAAAGTTCGGTTTCCAATGCATTAATCTCACCGCCACTCAAGATTTTTTTATATTTATCTCTTGTATCACTGTTTAATTGCCTCAATTCTTCCTTTTCTGTC
>JAJZXP010000326.1:1356-5366 GCA_021806345.1 Thermoplasmata archaeon
AACGGAACCTCTCGACTCTGTTGCGTCCAGAGAAGCCTCTCTGACCGCTGGTATGGGCAGAAATTTCACGTATTTGTCAATCTTCCCTCCACCAACCTCTTTGTAACCAAAAAATTGGTGTTCATCATTCATGAGCTCACATCTACCAGGATTGTTCCTCTCCCATTCTTCTAAGGCACTAGAAATTTGGTCCTTGGTTTTTGCTTCTGGAAGATCTGAGAATATTTTTTTAAGGTCGTTATATTTGCTTTTCATATCTTCTGCTTTGAGCGGACTTCTAAGGGACGAAAAATCAGGATTGCGAAGCTTTTGTCCATAATATCGTTGATTGCTTCTATCACAAGGGTATTGCATCTCTTTTATGATACGAAGTTCGTTGTTGTGAATGTATGGTTTAAACTCGTCTAGAGCCCCGCTGTTCAGTCCAATAAAAACAACAGAAACTTCAATGGGTGAACTAGTTTCTGCGTTATAAAAATCTTCCTTTTCATATTTAGCATTTGAAGCAAAAAACAACCCTAGTGCTTTCAGTAACGAGGATTTTCCAGCACCGTTTGGACCCAATAAAGCAGTTAAATTGTCGAATGATATGTGTGCATCACACAGGGAACGAAAATTCTTGACATAAACTTCCTTTATCTTCATAAGCTCCCAAGGAATGAAAAGACAGTTAACCTACATTAACGTTTCACTCTATGAATACCAGAATCGAATTCCCATGACCTTTTTGGGTTTACATATAATACCTGTAACTTGTTGGAAATTCTTTCACATCCTGTATACTTGACTCAGAAAGTATTTCTCCTACTTTTCTAGCTACTGAAATAGTGACCGGTACCCTCGTGTTAAAGTCCGCGTTATTCCAATCAAGCTTAGTGAGGGCCATAATATCTTTTCCTATTTGTTCTGGCGCGGAGTCCATCCTATATGCTCTCAATAAAAGAGGAGTTGGAATAGAACTCCCATTATACGTATCGAGTAAGGGCACGTAGCCTGTTGTGTATAGAATAAATTGGTTTCCAGAGAAAACGAATGTTCCTCTTATGGGAGGGTAGACTTCGCTTTTGGGAAACAATCTTATTCCAGAATGTTCATTGATATGGACATAATCTACCGTCTCGATATTGGCTAAAGCTTCATTGAAGCCCTCAATTTCTTCATCACGAAATGGCGAGGATTTATGGATTACAACCCTCTTGGGGTTCTGATTATTGCGCTGTCTTTTGTAAAGTGAAAGTACGTCTGTGATAATTTCATTGGCTAGCTCTGGATTGTTCAGATATGGTCTTCTTTTGTTTGCACTATCCCACTTAAACGGTCTTCCACGAATGACCTGGCTCTCTCCCGTTCTTAGGTATACGTGTGCCATACTGCAGCGTAGATTTGTCTGTCCGTCCTTTATCTCTTTGTAGAATGAGAGGCCCACATAGCAAGTTTCATCGTCAAGTTGAGAAAGTTTCCATGGAATCCCAGTTGCTTTATAGTATGAAGCTACCGCAAAATTCCAGGCGATTGTTGCAACGTCCTGACCTGTAGCTCCAGAGCCTATTGTTGATGGCTTGATTATTTGGGAGACTAGGTGTCCGTGCTTATACGCAGAAACTTTCATGGCATGGTGAAAATCAAACAATGGTATTTTTTCACCTGAGTTTTCTGTCCTTCTTTGATATATGATCTTATCCGTTTTGGAAAATGGGTCTTTACACAGTTCTATCGTTTTTGGGGATATGGGCAAATAAACAATGTTTGGATTTGGATCCGTGACAGTTGACATATCCGATAGTCTCTGGTTGTATATATCGTACAATTTTTCAACTCTCTTTTTCTTATCGGTGAATTCTCCAAGAGAGTTGATCTCCTTTTCATCTATTGGTTGAAAACATGATTCATCAAATTCAATTTTGAATCTTAGAGGACTTTCCAGGCTCATTCCAGGGAAGTCGACCTCTCTCCGATTTGAGGTAAAATCCTCTTTACCGTTTATCCTAACTTCCAGCTTTTCAATCCACGTTTCCAATAGTTTTTTTGCATTCCGAGTTCCTATGATTCCAGCCTTGATTACCAGGCTTTCTTCTCTCCCTTTTGCCAGACGCCCATAGGGGCCGAAATTTATCAGGCCTATACGCGGATCAATAGAAGACTTATCGCTACCAAAGAAGAGTTCAGGTTCCTTGATCAAGGTGCTATTCATCAGATTCCCCCCCACCATACTCCTCTAATAACACTTGATTCGAGGGGTTTGTAGCTGGTTTCCAGCCAAAACTCGTTTCCCAAAGATTGCCAAACTTGAAGTTCTGCAGCCACCTCTCTTGTTCCGCTCCTTCAAATTCTGACTCCAATAGATAATAACGCCAAAACCTGATATTAGATAGCTTGTTGGATGATCTATTGAATAGAGGATTCCTGAACTTGTTGTCTATTGCAGATTTTGTGTCCCCTTCATACAGTAGGATGCCATTAGAACTGTACTCTTTCCTTGGCATCAATTCAATAAACCAGCTATCCCAGTAATTCTTGGTGGACGCTTCAACTGCATGATGGAAGATGAAATTTAGAGTTTTTTTCTCCCCATTTTCTTCCTTGTAATACGGTATCGTTACTTCTTTTTCCTTCCCTTTTTGGTTTTTGCACATCCGTTTCTCAAATTTTCCTCCTTCTCCCCTTGATGGTTCAAAGAAAAATATGTTGCTGTCTGGAACTCTTCTTACGCCTTTCAAAAAAAATAACCTTCTTAAGTGCTGATTTATCAACCAAATGATAAACTGATCATTATCAGCATGTTCCAATTCAATCTCGAAAGGTGATCCTTCCGAGAGGTCCGAGAATGGGTTGTTTTCATTCAGATTCTGAAAGGTATAGATTGAATCATCTTTGCCCAAGAGGAATGGCGGAATAGGTTGTTTCTTCGTATCATAATATCTGTAAATGCTCTTGGAATCAGTATATTTGACTCTGATGCCATAATATTTTTTTGGAGGTGAGAAAGAAACGAGATTAGAAACTAATGTTGTTTTCTTCTGTATTGGTTGTGCTCTTCTTGTAACCTCTGTAAGGAGACTCTTGGAATAGCCTTCAAGGGAAAGTTTACTCATTTGTCGCTTTCTGGCTGCGGAAGCTTTGAGCACTTCGCCACTACCTTCCCAGATTTCTATTTTCCGAAAGAAACGGAAAATCTCCTTGATTTCTGTTTTATCTAGTACCTCGCGACCCTCTGCGTATAATTGCCCCTTAATCCTATCGATGAGACCTTGAACAGATTTTCGGTTGCAATCGGACCCATAAATTTTCTTGAACTCACTTTTCTTTGAGATACTTTTGATAAATATGAAGAACTTGAATTTCTCATCATGATCAAGCTTTAACCATTCAACTAGGTATTTCACTACCTCTAGAGCTAGCTTATCATCAGAAGCGCTGATGGTTGTGGCCTTCGACTCTACGTATGTTTTTTCACCTACAGACATCGAAGGATTGATAAAGACCATGTCTGCGAGATCTCCCTCTATAAAAGAGTCAGAAATTTGGGAATACCCCTCAGTATCCAAAAATTCCCTTATGGCATCCTTGTAATTTTCGGATGACCAATTAAGAGATTCTCTGGACTTTCCTATAGAGTGTATGGTCATTTAGGATATTATATTTCTAAAAGCGTATAATCCTTCCGTTTTGACATCGGGAATGCTGTGATAAATGTAGAATTTCCTTTTCGCCTACCTTTCCAAAAGGTATGATCGCAGTTCCGTGCATTATTGCTCCTTGAAATAGTTGAAACGCAGCACGGCACGAGAACCCCCTCATATTACTGCAATTCCGCACTGAGCGGAGCGACATTGTGCGGTGAAAAATTCCCCTCCCCTAAGAATGCCCCCTGCAAGGGTGAAATATGTGCCCGAAGCGAGCCGGAAGTCTTGCGTAGCAAGACCGAGTGGTGTAAGCGTTAGCGGTGGGTGGTGTGAACACCAAGCGTAGCGAAGGTGTGAAACACTACCCATACACCACGAGCGGCGAGC
>JAJZXP010000262.1 GCA_021806345.1 Thermoplasmata archaeon
TAGTCTTAATAGGAAAAATGGTCCAGGAGGGTTACCAATTGGAACAGAGGGCAAACTTATCTCATTAATCTCTGGAGGCATTGACTCTCCTGTATCAACATGGATGATGCTCAAGCGGGGTTCACCGGTGGATATGATCTTTGTGTCTCTTGCACCTCCACTGGATGTCAGAGAATTTCTCACTAAAGCAAAGATTCTCTATGATCAATGGTACGCTGGATACAACCCAAGAATATTCATAGTGGATGCAACCCGACTCATAGAGGATTATCTGTATGCAGGCAAGATGAAATATGCAAATGTAAGTTACAAAAAAATGCTATATAATATAGGCGAAAAACTTGCAGAATTAACTAATTCTAATGGGATCATAACCGGAGAATCCTCAGGCCAAGTTTCCTCCCAGACTCCAGAAAATCTATTCCAACTTTCAACTGGAATGAAATATCCAGTGATAAGGCCACTTATAGGAATGGATAAGGACTGGATTTCAGACTTTGCAAGAAAAATAGGCACCTTCAATAATGACTCTTCGGATGAATTCTGTGCACTTTTCAGTGAGAAACCAATCACAAGAATTAAACGGGAAGAATTGGCTGAGGATCTCGAACGATTAAAGTCATACGACCCAACGAGAGAAGAAATTGTTGAAATAAAGGGAAATGAAATAGATTCGTATCTGGACAGCATAGGGAAGGATAACGCAAGAATTAGGAAGCCTGAAGAGATGCCCGAGGGTAGTTTGATTATTGATGTTAGAGATAGGCTGAGTTATAAGGCATGGCATCCTGAGAATGCACTCAATATAACTTACAGGACACTTAATGGAATAATGGATCAAATTGACAAACAAAAACCAATAGTTTTCTTCTGTAAGAAAGGATTACAGAGTGCCAATTATGCAGGAAAAATGAGAAAACTTGGGTATCAGGCATTCTATACTGACGAGAATGTGGTTAGGAGTCAAAGTATTCATCAGAATCCCTGATCTTTTTCCTGAATTCCTTTGCACTCAATATGGCCCTCTCCACTGCTTCCTTTGGATCACTCATCTTGTAATAGTTTCCCTCCCTTTCCCTGGTTTTCTTCAATTCCAAACTTCCAATACCGATCACATCCCTACCTTCACTGATTGCAAATGATTCTTCTGAGATTGTTCCATTTGATCCGTCAATGGCAATCACCGACTCAGATGCCCTCACGATCAGGAAATTCCTCATATATCCAATAGAAGTTGGTAATGAATATGTTAAAAATGGATTTGAATCCTTTCTTGAATTTCCGGGTAGTATACCGATACAAACCCCTCCTTCTTCCTTCACACCTCTTGCAGCCTCTCTCATTACCCCATCCAATCCACCACACAGAACCACGATGTTGTTTTTAGCCAACAATTTGCCGATTTCAAATGCGGTAGAAAGAAATTTCTCCTGTGGACTGGCTCCACCTAGGACTCCAATGTAATAAGCACTTTCCATTATATGATATATTAAAAAAGTATTAGAAATTTTAATTTTCTAATTTTTTTTTATTTACTGTTCTTGAGCTTTGCTTTCTTCCTTAGGTGCCCTTGCGATCATACCTTCCAGATCTCCAACCTTTTTGTTTGGGGAAGATACCTGGGATATGAACCAAAACAGTACTGCGAATCCTACTACTGCGTACAGATCATAAGGATATACCAAAAGATTGTTTCCGCCTGTAAGTGCTGATCCATAATATGAAAGCATCAAGAGACCAATAACATAAAGAGGGATCCAGATAGAGTGCGCAATTCCCAATCCTGAAAAGTGCTCCTTAAATGCCTGGTACAGGAAGACTATAATTTACAAGGAAGGCAGCAACTGCGTATAAGGTAACCGGATAAGTAGCCCAGTACACAAGCAGAGTCGATAAAACAAAAGCAATAAGTGACCATACTTTGGCGAATGGAACTTTGAATGGTCTTTCAACATCTGGATGCAATTTCCTCAGTATGGGTAACGAGGCCGCGATTACTGCGAAGTTTATGGATGCTGCTACAGAAACAAAGTCTGCAAGCGATTCCCATGAAGGCAGAGGAAATAGGAATACGTCGCCAACAATGGCTGCAAGTACGATTGCGTACACTGGGACTCCTTTCTTGTTAGTATTTCCCAGAAACATTGGAAGTGCTCCTTCTCTGGTAAAACCAAAGATAATCCTTGAACTTCCAGTTAAATAAACTCCAAATGTTCCGAGCGGTGAGTAAATTGCAAATAATATTGCAAGAACAAACAATACACCCAGAATTGCAACTGGTGTTCCAGTTAAACTGTTTGCTCCGTATTTCATTAGATCTGCAAGTGGTGAACTCAATCCGGCCACATTTCCCCATGATCCTGGAGTGACACCTATTGCACCAGTTTTTGCATTAGGAATTTGAGACCATACTACTGCTCCAACTACCACTATTGACATCAATATGTACATGACACTCTGTACAACGAGAGTTATACCTATTGCCAAGGGCAGATTTCTCTTTGGATTCTTAATTTCTCCTGCCATATCGGCTACCTGCCTGTAACCACCGAATGAGAACAGAATTCCAGTGGCAGGAATTGCGATTAGAACTCCCTGAAATCCAGTGGATGGAAGGAAAGAAGTGGTTGTGAAATTCGCAGCTTTGAATAGAAGCAATGGGACTATCACAATCAGGATAACAACATTTATAATTTTTATAATGGTCAGTCCTGAATTGAACTTTCCGAAATTTGATACACCAGTTAAGTTCAACAACACAAATCCTATTGTAATCAATATGGAAACAGCAACTCCCTCGGTGGACAGCACTCCCAGACTTGAATTGTATAGGGCTGGATAATAGACTGCTGAGTACTCCGAAACAGCAACTGCCTCAATAGGAGGAATTACAACTGACCATAGAAAAAGTGCCCAGCCTCCAAGGAAACCGCCTAGCTTACCGTAGGAATAGTATCCAATTCTAGCGCTTACTCCGGCCCTGGAAGCCATTGAAGAGAATTCCGCATATGGAACGGTAACAATCGCAATTATCATAGCAGCAATAATCCATGAGAGAATTACTGCTGGCCCTGCATAGGCTGTACCATCTGCGGCTGCGAACAGTATTCCCGATCCTACTGCTCCCCCAATTCCGAAAAGGGCTGCATCCCAAAGGCTTAAACCTCTTTTGAGGACAGACCCTTTTTCAACATCATTTTCTAGATTATTCATCAGCAGTAATAAGAGTTAATACTATATAGTCTTTTTAGTTAATTTGTAACCTGTAATATATAAAAGAAAGTAACATTTAATAAATAATATTTTTTTAAATTGATTAATTCAAATTCTAAATCCCTAGTGCATGTTCAAAAACTTTTATAATCATTCATAATCTACCCTGACAGTTAGGTTTGCCTTGGTAGTGTAGCGGCCTATCATACGGGCCTGTCGAGCCCGTGACTCGGGTTCAAATCCCGGCCAAGGCGTAAAATTATGATTTTAACTTGTGTTGTATAAGCAAATAGATGTACCATCTAAATTATAGTTTGAAGAAATTTTAAGTAATGAACCTCTTTCGAAGTTTAAAACGTTTAACTTAAATTTGTAGGTATAGTTGTTATCATTACCGCTTATCATTCCACAAGAAATTAGGTTTGATGATACGTTAGTTCCATTTTCTGTAACAGTCATAGAGCTCACATTGAGTGTCGGAACCCCTAATGTTAGAGATATCACATAACTCCCAGGAATCAATATTGGGTAGTAAACAGATACATTGCCCAAATTGGAGTTGTAACTGGATATAGTATAATGATAGGTCAACGGAGAGAATATTTTAGGGGAACCGGTATAATTTTTTTCAAGTAATATAAATCCACAGCTATAAGCCTCGATCCCGTAGTCGCCTCTGGAATAAAGATTGTGCATAATTTCAAACATATTTCCATTTTTGCAGTAAAACGATGATTCCAGCACCATGCCGATGGCAAAATCAACTTCTGTAGTTGGTTTACCATTCATTAGATAGAAACTGCAATTTGTTCCAAATTTATAGCTTAGATTATACGCTTCCAAGCATGATAAACCTTTGTCCCTTATGTCGACGAGCGGTAACGAATTTTGATATATAACATACGGATTGTTTGTGGGCAAGAGATTGACAATTTCATTATAACTTTTGTATTCATTCATGTTTGGATGAAAGATATCCATTTTAAATGGATTTGATGTGTATGTGTTTAAAGGGCTATACGGTTGAAATACAACTGCGAATAGAATTACTGCTATGAAAACCCCAATTACCTCCTTTCTTGGTTGATTTGGCTCACAAATTCTTCTAATTCTTGTTCCTTTAGACAATTCTTTGTGAAGTTCCTCACTTTGTTCTGCCTGAACGAATTTTTTGAGTTTAGATTGCCCTATTGCTATTCCTTCAATCAGTGCTAGGAAAATAAAGGGAGCGAAGAGAACTGAATACTGAAAGTGGTTAAAGTTGGGATACTCATAGATTTTATTTCCAAATAAAATTAGAATTAGAAAAGGTACTGTGAACAGAAGCCATTTTTTTGATCTTAAGGGAATAAAAAGTAGAGGTGATAAAATTAGTACAATTGTGATGGCTTTTTCAGTTATGCTGCTCTCAAGAGTTGTGACGATAGAGAGCGTATTAAAATGAAAATATCCCGAAATTTGAGAAGCATTGTTTGACAAAGTTGATTGCGCTCTGATAAAATAAGAGCTGTCCACAAGAATTGCTGAAACTAAGATAATTATGATAAATACACATGTAGATGTTACAGAATATTTCCACAGCACTTTATTATAAGGTTGGGAATTTTTCTTTTTAATCCAAAGTTGGTAAACCGACAAAACAATAAGTAGTATTGGGAAAATCATGTAGGGAAATCTTACCGATCCTGAAAGAAAAAGAAAAAGAAAGGAGTATTTATACTTCTCCTTCGAAAGAAAATAGTACCCCATGATGAAGAACAATATAAAAAATGACTGAAAATGATAGTCGAAGAAATATGAACCTGCAAGAGGGAAGTACAGCAGATATGATATTGCGATTAGGAGACTTGTCAAGTTATCATTTGTTTTCATTTTTGATAATCTATATAAGAAATAAGCCGGTAGGCTCAGGCAGATATCTTGAATTATCAACATTCCAGAGATTCCGTCTATAAGAATTAGTGGGGAAAAAATGACCCTATCTGTTGAGAATCCTAACATGTATAAAATGTATGCAAAATTGTGCTGGTAAAGGATAATCTCCAAAGATAACGATATAATACCTGAGTCAAATACATGGTCTTTTAGTGAATATAGCCTCAAAATAGAG
>JAJZXP010000064.1 GCA_021806345.1 Thermoplasmata archaeon
TAATCTTCGATCAATTTCACTAATCTCCTCATTTGTCTCGTTATCAGGTCTGATGAAAATATTTCCTTCAGAGGGTTTTATCTCTTGCATCAACAATTTTCCTATGGTACTTTTCCCCGATCCAGATTCTCCAAGTATGGCAACGGATTCGCCAACCATGACTTTAAAGTTCAAATTTTCCACAATGAACCTTCCCTTATCTTTTCCTCTCGAAAGTCCACCAATTTTTTCCCGATAGGAAAGCTTGGAACTTTGGATAGCGATTTCATCCAGAATCAATTTGGCACCTCGTAATCTGGGAAATAAAGGAAGCAGGCAACTTTATGTTTATTTCCAAATTCCTTTAATAGTGGCTTTCTAGTGGAACATATACTCAAAGCAAATTTACATCTCGGTTCAAAGTAGCATCCAGGTGGCAGCTTATCATAGCTTACTATTTCTCCTAACTTTATATCATTCTGCAAATCAACAACTGATTCCCCTGCCATGCTTCTGGCAACCGAAATTGAAAAAACTGTCAGTGGGTGCTTTGGATCTGCCAGCAACTCCTCTGTTTCAGTTTCTTCAACTATTCTTCCTGAGTACATTATTGCCACTCTTTTACACAACTCAGTCGCAATATGTAAAGTTCTCGAAATTACAAGAAAAGACATTCCGTAGAGCTTGGACATCTTTTTAATTTGATTTTCAACATTTTTCTTGGTCATTGGATCCATTACGCTCAAAACCTGATCAAGGATAACGAGTCTGGGTCTGGTTATCGTGTTTAAAACGAATGAACACAAATTCACTTCACCGAGGGAAAGCTCCTCAGGTGCATTTTTGGTCAACTCCTGGGGGTTCTCCATCCCAAGAAGCTTCATATAATCTACACTCCATTTTTCTGCCTCCTTCTTCAGTTCTTTGTTGATCGAACCAGCGACTATCCTTGCCTTGGAGGCAAAGCCCTTAGATTCTTGCATTATTTGCCGTTGCTGCTTTCTAACTCTGGTCTTTATTTCCTTTAATTCTTTCTCATCCTTTTCTTCCATTTCCGAAAGTATCTCCAGATAGAGTTTTTCTGATTTTCTCACATTCTTAGAAAACTTGGAAAATTCTTTTAAGTTATCAAGAATTTTGGGTTCAATTTCAGTTTTTGTTTTTAGTAGTGTCCATTTTGCGACTATTTCAGGATTCAGGTCCAAATCTACATACTCAACAAGTTGGCTTGCAAATCCTCTCAGGCCATTATGTTCCGCGTAATTTATGATTTTCTCATCTCTGACACCTGGATCAGTCAGTTGAAAATCAATCATGTTTTTCACAATATCCTGTTCCTTGATATTTTCTCTTTCCAGTATAGATTCAGCCAGTTCTGCACCATTCATTTGAACCAATCTCTCTGTGATTTGTTCCATTATACTTTTTTTTGGTGCAAAGGCATTTAGGGAAAACTCAGGCATGATTGAAAGGTAGCTTTCTGTTGATAGTCTAAACCCAATTTTTAATTTTGAAATTTCTCCACTTTGGGGATTCCCTAATTCTTTCTTATTCTTCGATTCTGAATAAATCTTATTTAAATTGAAATAAATGTTAAAACCACCAATTTCGACCCTTCCCTTAGTTATTCCTCCATCCTTTCCTGGCTCACTTCCCACGATAATTTCCCGGAGTAATGATTTTCCGGATTGGCTTTCCCCGATTATACCAACTATCTCCCCTGTTTTGACTTCGAGGTTTATTCCTTCTAAAATATTAATGAGACTATCCTTAGAATAATGAACTGCAAATAGATTTTGGATGCTCAGTGTTACTTCTGTATCAGTGTTAGGCACTATTTTGCCACCACCTATGAGCTTTGCACGTAGAATTTACTATTCCTAAACATGATATGACCACTCCACTCATTCTTAATACTCCTCGCCTAAAGAGATTTTTCTTCCGAACTCCGACAATTAAAGCAATATATCAACTATATAAAAAAATATGCTTAATCTTTCCGTTGAAGTTTCTATGGTCGCACTATTCTCCAAGAGTAACGAGGTCTTCTAAAAATTAGGGTTTTAGAATCTTATCATTCAATTGCAATAAAAGTGGAATATCCATTTTATCATAGTTCAAGATGCTGTTTGAGGAATTCTTCAAAATCTAGAATTCTGTTTTTCTTACTCAATTTGAAATTATGGCTTAAATTTGCATAATCAAAAGTGATTTTATTTATCCTCCTTTTGAAATATAATAATGTTCTCTGAGTATCAACCCAAGATCTTTCAGCATTAAACTCTGTGTATTTCATATTTTCATAATTTCCCTTAACCCTCATGGAACCGATGCGCCATACAACATAGTCATCGTAGAAATAGAAAGTTCCCTTTCTCATCCAAGCGAAATAGAGAGCCAAACACAAGACAATAAAGAAGAGGAACATGGACGCAAGTAGGTCTTCAAGGTAATAAAGAACTATTGAAGTATACACTCTATTTCCAATTGGAATGTAAGCTTGCATCAATATCAAAATCGTGATAGACAGAATCGAGATAAGAAAGAAGAATCCGGCAGTGGAAAGTGTTATTCCGAGAACAAAAACAGGATCCTTCGTGCTGAATTCTTTGGGATGCCAGATCATACTTTTTGTAATGGACAATGTTAATTGTATCACCCAGAACTTAAAAGACTTTCGAAGCTTTGGAAAGGGAAAAAAATTTCAAAATTAATCTAAATTAAATAAGCAAAATTCGCTAATTTCAACTTCAGAAGCAATGTTCCAAACTAAGGGATATGTTAAGTCCCCCGCAAAATAATTAAGGATTTAATGGATTATATTTAAATGTATCCAGTTACTATGGTTTCGGTACCATTAAATGGAAGAGATTTTGAAAGAGTCACCATACGTTGTGATAGACAGAAGCAAATGGAAAAAACTCAAAGATCGCAAGGGTGTGGTCATATCTGACGAACAACTTGCTGAAATTCGTGGTCTCAATGAAAGCATATCATCTGAGGAAGTAAGTGACATTTACGCCCCAATTTCGAGACTTTTAAAGATTTATTATGACAACTATAGAGGATTAAACAGGAAGAGGAAGGCATTTCTCCTGACTGAGAATGTATCCATTCCATATATAGTAGGAATTGCAGGAAGTGTTGCAGTGGGAAAGAGCACCACGGCAAGAATATTAAAAAAACTAATATCCGCGTGGTATCCAGGATTGAATGTTTATATTGTAACAACAGACGGTTTTCTTTTTCCAAATGCAGAATTAATCAAGCGTGGAATAATAGAAAGAAAAGGGTTCCCAGAAAGCTACGACCTGAAGTCAATGATAAGATTCCTTTACAGGTTAAAATCAGGAGTAAAGGAAATATCAATTCCACAATATTCTCATTTAAAATACGATATAACCGAAGAAAAGTTAAATATCTACGATCCACACATAATAATTTTTGAGGGACTCAACGTTTTGCAAACACACATGGACAGAATTATTGACAACTCACATGATATGATGGTATCAGATTTCTTCGATTTCTCAATTTATGTTGACGCGGAAGAAAAAATAATCAAAACATGGTTCAACGAGAGGTTTTTGAAATTAATGGAAACGGCATTCAAGAACCCGGAATCCTATTTTACAAAGTATGCGACCATATCCAGAGAAAAGGCGCTGGAAATTTCTTCATCCATATGGGACAACATCAATGGGCTCAACTTAAGGATGAACATTGAGAGAACCAAGTATCATGCAGATCTGATTCTTAAGAAGATAGAGGATCACAGGGTCAAAGAAGTCCGTTTAAGAAAGATCTGAGTACAGAGTGAAAGACAAAATTTGAATATTTTTTAATAAATATTTTAATAAATGCTTTTAAAGTTTCTTCAAATACACTTATATGGTTCAGAAAAGGGCAGTAATATTAGGTGGCACAGGTGCAATCGGTAGGGAACTCTGCAAGTCTCTTTCTGGAATGGGGTTTGAACTTACAATTGTTTCAAGGGATATTGAAAAATCAAAAGAGTCAGTTTTTAAAGCAAAAAAATTTGTGCAATATGATATAAACAATCCAAAAGGACTATCCAAAGCCATTGATGGGTCTTCAGTTGTTGTTAACCTTTCGGGTGCGCCCATTTTTGGAAAGTGGAGAGGGAACTACGAAAATGAAGTTATAGACAGCAGGGTGAAAGGGACAGAATATGTGGTAAAAGCAATGGAAGAAGCAAATTCTAAGCCAGAAGTATTTGTGAATGGATCAGCTGCAGGGTTTTACGGATACTCAAAGAATGTGGCTGTTGATGAACTCAGTGGCGCAGGATCAGATTTCTGGGCGGAATTAGTGAAGAAATGGGAAGAAGAAGCGTTAAAGGCGGAGAAATTTAATATCAGAACGGTCTTAATCAGAACTACGTTAGTCTTACAAAAAGATGAGGGTGCACTTGGAGTTTTGGTACCTTACTTCAAAAGGGGGTTGGGAGGTTACGTTAGACCAGGAGATCAGATATTCTCTTGGGTTGGAATAGAAGATGAAATTGGAATTATATTAAAGGTCATTGAAAATGAGGGATTTTCTGGCCCTATCAACTGCGTTTCTGGAACAGTTTCTTCAAAGGAATTTAGCAGTGCTATTGGAAAAATAATGGGAAAGAGGGGGAGCCTTCCTATCCCTGGGTTTATAATAAAATCAATGTTCGGAAAGGCTGCAGATCTTGTTCTTAAAAGCCAGATTGTCAGCAGTTCAAGAATGAAATCCCTGGACTATACGATCCAAGGCAAGTCACTGGAAGATACGCTCAGAAAATCAATGTAGTTTCTTATCTTAAATCAAAGCGATCCAACTCCATTACCTTTGTCCACGCCTTTACAAAATCAAGTACAAACTTTTCCTTTCCATCAGAACTTGCGTAAACTTCGGATATCGCTCTTAATTCCGAGTGGGACCCGAAAATGAGATCCACTCTTGTCGCTGACCATTTTATTCTTTCGGTTTTTCTATCTATTCCGTCATAAATTGCATTAGATGAATCCCTGGCTTTCCATTCTGTGTTCATATCCAGAAGATTTACAAAAAAGTCATTATTCAATCTCCCGGGAGTATCAGTCAGAACTCCCAATTTGCTGTTTTCAAAATTCGCTCCAAGCGATCTCATTCCACCAATCAAAGCAGTCATTTCTGGCACTGTTAGATTGACTGACATACTCTCCATCCCAAGGGATTGGAGGTTCTAAGGTCGCTGTCGTTCATAGCGTTGCCTCTTTGTGGGTATCAGTGCT
>JAJZXP010000312.1 GCA_021806345.1 Thermoplasmata archaeon
AAACCTTCTGTTCTTGTCAGCCTTGGCTGCATGGTAAAGCTTCTCCCTCAGTTCGTGGAGTTTAGGATATCTTTCAATATTCTGCATATAATACCTCTTCGGAATTATGCCCCCTTCCCTGAAAGAGAAACAGACCAAATTTCAGGTCCTTTGCTCCTTCATGTTTCCATGACTTCACGGCTACTATTCCCTGATCCGACTTCCATTCACACATTCCATTCCATTTCGTTTTGCTTATAGGAATGGTTACCCTTTCTGGATGTGGATGGATCTCCCAAGTTACCCACAATATCCTTTCATGCATGCAACACCGAAGACGCCGAGGGGGTGAAATAATTTGTTTCCGGAAGAATAGGGCATCGGCTATGGGCTGCCTATCCCTTCGTATATGTTCTCCTTCTGGATACTCGTGTTGTATCATCATTTCATTCCTGCATTCGCCCAAACCATACGGGCTCTGCCCCCCTTTAACACCTTGCCTAAGGGTGCGAATGGTAACGACGCTCTCTTGGTTTCGCTTTTGCTGAAGCCTGCATGAACACTCGCCCCTTTCGGGACTTTTGTCAGTCAGTTTCAATACTGCGAATTGCTCCACAGTTCGTGACTCTAGTTTGCAGTCGTACACGCAATTACTGCACAGGACTTTCACCTGCTGGATATTCTGATTCCTTGGCACACATGGCTTGCCATTCTTGATGCCGACATTCTCAGGGTGTCTTATCTTGTATTCATTAAATTCCTTTTTCAGCTTGTCCAGATCTTTTTTCAGCCCTTCATTGATCTTTTCCTGCTCTTCTATCTTCCTGGAAAGATCATCAATGACCTTCTGATCATCAGGGCATCTGGCTGGAGTTTTATTCATTATAATATTATAATGAATTCATTATATAAGGATCTTTCGGTCTCTATTACTGATTCCGATGAACTTCAGAACACTGAACTCTTACGTAAAACAGAAATCTTATTATAATGCACCTTATTTTTCATCTGAATGAATTTAGAAATAAATAAGCCAAAGATTCGGGAACATTTTTGGCCAAGACTTGAGAATGATAACACAATAAAATTTGGTTTTCTATATCCGTTAGAACATGAACTCAAGAATGAGCGATATAAAGAAATATGGGAGGTTCTACAATTACTAGATGGTACAAGAACGGTTTCTCAAGTCGCTGAGCAACTTAAAAACACTATTCCAGATTCTGAAGAATTGACTACTAATATTGTTGGGATTATGAAAAGTGTAGGAATTATAGTAGATGAAGAGGTTAAACCTACTTAAGAATTTAATGAGGATGAATTGGAGCGCTATAGTAGAAACGCTAGGTATTTTTCATGGGTTGATCTTAAATCAACGGGTTCCGGTTATGACTCTCAACTCAAATTAAAAAACTCCGCTGTAACGGTCGTAGGTTTAGGTGGTATTGGTGCTTCCATAGCATGGAGTTTAGTCGCCATCGGTGTTGGAGCAGTCCATCTGGTAGATTTTGATATAGTAGAACTTTCAAATCTAAGCAGACAGATTCTTTACTCTGAGATTGATCTGAACCGCTCAAAAGCACAGGTTGCATATGAAAAACTGAGGGAATTAAACTCTCAAGTTAAGGTAACGTATGAGGAGAAAAAGGCATCTTCTGTATCTGATTTCGTGGCTTGGATGGAAAAAAGCGACATTCTGATATTGGCTGCTGACACCCCTTTTGAGATAAATTATTGGTGCAATGATGCAGCTTTTATAACAAAAACTCCGTGGATTCAAGCAGGATATGATGGTCCTAAAATAATTAGTAGAAGTTTTATTCCTTACGAAACAGCGTGTTTCGAGTGTTTACAAAATCGTGAAGAACATCTGGCAATTAAACCTGAGCCACCAAGCACTCAACGTTGGCACTCAGCAATTGCCCCATTAACATTGCTTTCTGCTCAAATAGCTTCCTTAGAAATCATATATTTCTTAATAGGTCTAAGCAATCATACCATGGGAAGGGCGTTTGTTCAAAACGGACTTTCATATGATATTGCTCGTTTTGAAGATCTTCCAAGATTGTCAGACTGCCCTAAATGCAATTCCCGATAAGAGAAATAATAAGGATTTAGAGAAGTGATAAAAATCAATCTTAACAATTCGTGAAGGTGCTTAAGTGCTTGATAGAGATTAATGATAGTAGTCGCATTCAATTTCATGATCTCATTATGAGGAAAGAGGGCAAAGCACTCATAGTTGGAAGAATTGAAACTGATAACTTTATAACTCTAGATGAAGTGGGAGGGCAAACAATAAAATTGCTTCTAAGTGGAATGACGATTCAAGAGGTTCGGAGAAACATTTATGAGAATAGAAACAAAGTTATTGACTTAGAAGACTTCGTTTCTGGTCTTTTTAATATTGGTTTTGTTCAAAATACAATAGAAGATCGGTGGCCAGAAAATAGAATACGAGAGGAGATCAATGCTGAAAGAAGTTGGCATACAATGCTGGCGATAGTTGGGATTTTATTTTGGTTTGTATTAGTGATGAGCGCTACAATAACATATGCTCTTAATCCTAACACGCATATATCATTTTACAATTTCATATGGACAAATAACATTTCTATCAATTTAATATTTAATATGTCGATTTTTCTTATGACTGCAATGTTTCATGAGGGTTTTCATTATGGATCCGCTAGATTCTTCGGTGTACCTGCCAAAATCAGGGTAAGCACTAGATTGTTTATGCTAGTAACCCAAACTGAAATGCCCTCGCTTTGGGCAATAGGACGAAGCAAGAGAGTTTTGGTTCTCCTCTCAGGAATGATGTTTAACCTTGCCGCTATGTCTGTTATTTTATTATTGATCGCACATGTATTTTTTTCTTTCCTTGTCTTATCCATGCTTAAAGCTATTGTAATAATTCTTCTTTTTAGTGTCCTTAGCGAGTTTATTTTTTTCACTAGAACTGATGTGTATTACATAATTGCAAACTTAACTCGGTGTAATAATCTTTACAGCGACTCTATAAATTATCTAAAGTACATCTCATCTGAGATCCATAATAAAATTGGGTTAACCCGTCAAATCAAAAAAAAAGAGAACCCGCTGATACTGATTCCTGAGAGAGAGAGAGGAATTATCAGATATTACACATGGTTCATGCTGGCTGGTTCAGTTATTTTCCTATTGTTCATGGCAATTAGTTTTCTATCAGTTACAGCTGAAATGATCCAAATAATTTACTATCAAATGCTACAAGGATTCCAAAGCGGATTGATTCTGTCTTTCCTAGAAGGGTTCATCGCTCTTGTTATAATAATATTGCCCCTCTTTCTCTCTGCTTACCTTACTATTAAACAGAGAACTAAAGAACCCACATTGTCATGACCTGACTAGCGACAGGTTTTACCTACTACACTTCTATGCCGCCTTTTTCTTGTCAAACAACTTCCCGTAGCCGATCTTCCTTAGGGCTTGAGTAATAATAACATATCCAAATCAGACCCTCGGAATGTTACCATCAGCCAGTAATGTATAGTTCCATTTTGGGTGTAATGAATCTGGTTTCAGATGTATCTTCGCCAGATCCTCGCCTGAGAATATTACTCCCGTGGGATATTTGTTTTTATCCTCACGTACAGCCACTTTAAGGCCGTTTTTCGTTTCAGTGGAACCTATGAGTTTTACGACAGTCTCATAATTGACAAGCGGTTTTCCCTTCCAGTTCATGCTGATGAAGGAAAGCATGCGATGTTCTATCTTGTTCCACTTGCTTGTGCCAGGAGGATAATGGCATACCGTTATGGGTATGCCGATCTGGTTCACAAGTTCCTGCAGATGAACCTTCCATCCCCTGTTGCGTGAGCCATTGGAACCACCCCCATCCGCACATATCAGTAGCCTCTTTGCATCAGGATATCTATGCCTCCCGATCAATGACCACCACTGCCTGATACTTTCCACAGCGAATTTCGATGTATCGTGATCGATACCTACGTTTACCATGCCCTCATTTTCTGGTAAGAGTTCAGTGTTCTGAAGTTCATCGGAATCAGTATTAGAGACCGAAAGATCCTTATATAATGAGAACATTATAATATTATAATGAATAAAACTCCAGCCAGGTGCCCTGATGATCAGAAGGTCATTGATGATCTTTCCAGGAAGATTGAAGAACAGGAAAAGATAAATGAGAAACTGAAAAAAGACTTAGATAAGCTGAAGAAAGAGTTTGACGATTACAAGGTGAGGCATCCGGAAAACATTGGGATCAAGAATGGAAAACCATACTTCATAAGGCCTGATGCAGGAATCAGGACTAACAGCAATGCAGTGATTGGTACCGCTGCCAGTGTCCCGAAGAAGAAACCAGGAGCCAGGATTGGGCATAGGGGATACCACCGATCCATACCGGATTGATCTGCTCCAGTTGACATGGCACACTTTTTGATACCCTTTATCGATCAACTCAGTTCACCTCTTTCATGTTTTTCAACATATTTGCTTTTGCCTCGTTTCTCATTTTCATCTTCTCCCTTCTCTTTTTCAATTTTTCATTGTATTCTGACCTGAATGAGGAATCATTCAGGTATCTCTCCCTGAATACTGCCGGAGGCAGGTATTCAATGGATGAATGTGGCCTCACGTTGTTATAATCAATGAAGGCGTTTTTTATCACAATCTCACCTTCAGAGAAATCCTTGATCTCTATTACCCAGATGTAATCTGTCTTAAACGACATGTGAAACGATTCAATATCACCATCCTGTTCTGGCGTTGATTTCTCAATGAATTCCTGTGTGAATCCCATTGCTTTGACATGTTCCATGAAATACCGGCTGGTATATTGATCCCCATTATCGCTTCTCAGTGTTATTCCTGTAACCCTGGTATCAGGATACCGTTCAGTGTACCCCAATATTGAATTCTCAACGGAATTGAGTGCATCCTTCCTGTTGCATGTCCTGGAATAAAAGTATCCAACCCATTCCTTTGTGAAACAATCCTTTACGTTGAACAGGTATGTCATTCCATCGTTTAATGTGGGAATATATGTGAGATCCGTTTCCCAGAGCTGGTCAGGTCCAATGGGATGGAATAATTTCTTCCATCCCTTCCTGTTAAGGTGCCTGTGTGGTTCAAGGGAAAGGTTCTCTTTCTTCATGATTGACAGGACGGTCTTTGGGTTCAGGTATATGCCTTCATTGCGGAGCATTGCCCATATTCTCCTGTAACCATATGTTACTCTTTCAGAACATATCT
>JAJZXP010000273.1 GCA_021806345.1 Thermoplasmata archaeon
CTCGGGAACATACATGCAGTCGGATCACTATACGAAAACAGGAAGATGGAATGGAACCTGAATGAGGTGGATCAGGATGCAGAACAGTTGATGGACATACTCAAACTGAAACCATTCTTCCAAAAGATGGTAGGTAATACAAAAAAAATAAAATAAAATCTCATGGAAAATGCGCAAATGACTGATTAACTGGAGTTCTGCATGCTATATCGTTGTAAACTTCAGTTATATACATTTCAGTGTTTGTGGGCTTCGTTCCGTAACCTTTTGCAGATGAACTTTTATTTGGCACATTGCAGAATACTGACAAGATATTCCAGTCCGTCGTCGTTTCGTGTCTCACCTCTAATATTGGGGAAAAAAGAGGGACCAACTTTCTTTGACTTTACTAAGATAACTATAATATTCAAGTAATATCCTGGTGACTTCGGGAGATTAAGTCCATTAGACATTTTGCTTTTAAGGTCGAATATGACGTTCTTCAAATATTCCAGAGGTGAGTTGAAGTAAGGAACTCGGTATACCGAAGATATTTTGGACTGAAAATTATCGGTAGAAATGATTGGTTTGTGGAATATTTTACAGAATGTCATGGTTCCAGACTGACCTTCATAAGCGGTCATATGTGAAAAAACAAAATGCGTAGCTTCAGAAAGTTGATCGATTATTGTGGTGTGATCCCCACTCTTTACCAAGTTTATCTCGATCCTGTCTCCCGCCCTGTGTCGCAAAGACTTTATATCATTCTCGAACTTTTTCATTGCTTCCTCTGAACCCACTTCCGTGTTATATGTCAATAGTATTTTAGCTTTTAAATCCAGTCTTTGAGCCATGGTGACTATTTGATCCACCCGCTTCCTAGGTTCCCAATATCCAAAATGTCCGAGGGTTACTCCTTCTTGTGGTGGTGTTGGCGGAACCAGGTAGTCAAATGAAATGTGCGGACAAATTGTGTATTGCTTAGCCCCATCCATATAGGCTAACTCATTGGTCCTGTAGATAAGAGATGCCAGTGATTCCAGTTTAGATACTTCTTCCGCTGATAGTTTCATTCTAGAGTGGCAGTCCAAGAAAACATTCTTCCCTAATGATGAAAGGTAGTTCACAATATTTATAATATCTTTTGCTCTGGGCAAACCGGGTTCATATTCTATTATTATGGTATCAGCTCTGGATTCTTTTTCATTGAATATTACCACAGACTTGATGCCATAATCTTTTTCCAGACGTCTTGCCAGTACTTTTGAATAGGTTGAGATTCCACCCTGAAGCCCTTTATATGACGGGACCAAAAGTTCAACAAAAGCCGGTTTATGAGTTCCTTTTAAAGCAGCTCCTGATTTTTTTCTGAAACTTAAGAAGATAAAAGTATATTGGATATTTTTATATTCTACAGCTTCCAGATCTTCCCCAGAAGATGCAGATATATCCGAGGTATCGAAGAGCGGTGTTAAGTCGTGCCTTATGGACGTTTCTATCAACTCTGTTATCTCATCGCTGGAGAAGATTTTCCAACCCCAATGCTTTCCCATTTTTGTCGACGGGTTGCCAAGACCTCTCTCTACGCTTACCTCCAGACCGGTGATTTTTTTACTTGGGTAATAGTCCGTTGTAACAACAAACAGTCCGTCTTCCTTGAGAATTCTTCGAGCTTCTTCAATCACTTTATCGGTAGCATTGACGTGTTCGATTACACTTAAACACACACACACGTCAAAAAAGGAGTCAGGAAAGTGTGTGTTTTCTATATCTCCGTACATATACTTAATTTCAGTATAATACTTGGAATCGTAAATCTTGCTATTCAGATCTATTCCATATAGATTTTTGAATCCAAGTCTCCTGAGAACCCAAAGCGATGCATCATTGAATGCTCCTAAAGCTATTATCTTTGCATCTTTATCTATCTTGAACTCATTCAACAGTCTTAAGAGATTAATCACATCAAATGCCTTTGACTTATCCGGCAGATCAACTGCTACATGGTCCAGGTCGATTAATTGCTTCAGGTAGGAATCACTTTCTCCCTTACGTAGTAAGTTAAATGCGGTTGCCATCAATTCACCTTATGAACCTAAAAGAATTGTCTATCTGGCCCGTATCTAGGAGTTTTCTGAAATGTTTTCCAGCCCAGAATGACGACTCGTTGAACTTGTCAACGTCCAAGCCGTATGCCTTGTACGCTTCATAAAGTTCGTTAGCACCACTTTTCGCATTCCATTTGGGCTTAAAACCGGTCATAGCGCCGAATTTAGAGAAATTAACATTGTACGAACGCATGTCCCTTTGACCATCCCGTGCATACTCTATCTCAGCATCGCCAACAGCAGAACTCGCTACCTCAGCCAAGTCTCGGATTTTGAAGTTCTCGGAGCCTATGGAAAAGATCTCTGAGTATACAAGATCGACATCAGTGTCCAGAAGTTTGGTATAAGCTCTTGCCACATCTTCAACGTGAATTAGGGGACGCCAGGCGGTACCATCACTTAGGATTCTTATCTTCCCGGTTGTGACTAAATATGCCATGAAGTTGTTAAGTACCATATCGAATCGCATACGTGGAGACACACCATAACACGTTGCGTTTCGCATACATGTAACTGCGAAATCCTTGGAACTCATAGAAATAAGTGCCTTTTCTGAGTTAAGCTTTGAAACTGCATATGGCGTAATTGGATAAGTGCCAGAATTTTCGTTTATCTGCTGATCCCCATTCACTCCATAAACTGAACTGGACGAAGCAAAAACAAATCGTCCAACACCAGCCCTCTTAGAAGAGATGGCAAGCTGAACTGTAGCAAGGTAATTGATATCCTCAGTTACAGCAGGATTCAGGTCTCCTGCAGGATCATTTGGTAGAGCTGCAAGGTGAAATACTACGTCAAATCCCCTGAGATTATCAACCGATAAATCCCTTATGTCTTTGTTCAGTTGAGTTATGTTAAGTGAAGATTCGTAGGCTTCTTTCCTTCCGAAAATTTTCTCTTTTGGGAAATAATCGACGTCAATACCTGTCACGGTGTGTCCGGATTTTAGCAATTCATTTACAAGAAGATAGCCAATGAAACCATGACTTCCAGTTACAAGACATTTCATTTTATTTTCTCCTTTCCAGATTTTGATATGAGAACGGGCTCTGGAATAGGAACGAGAATCCTTCCCCCATTATCAAGGTATCTGCTCTCCTGGATTCTTATCTCTTCAGCAAGATGATACGGCAACAGTAACAGGTAATCAGGGTTCGATTCATAGATCTTTTGGGGCGAGAATATCTCAATGCCTGTCCCAATGATAGTTTTCCCCCATTTCTCTGGATTCTTATCTACGGCATAGTCTATAAGATCTAGGCCGATTCTAAAAAACTGTAATATGACAAACCCTCTTGTTGAGGCTCCATAGATGCAGAACTTCCTGCCACGTTGCTTCTCTTTCATCATGAATTCGGTCAATTCCCGACCAATCCTAACTATCCTATCCATGAAAGAGAAATATGTCTGTGACGATAACAATCCCTTCACATCTTCGCTCTTTAGTATATTCTTTACTGAATCATAATCAGCCACATGTTCTGCAATCCCATGGACCCTAAACATTACATACGCCCTAATACTTCCTCCATTAACTTCATTCAGTTCTGCCTTCACTATTTCCAAACCGTGTAGATTAAGAAGGTATTGCAATGTATGAAGTGAATAGTATTCCAGATGTTCATGACTTATGTTATCAAAGGTGTTATGGTCAAGCATGCTACCTAGATAGTTCATTTGAATTATCCATAAACCGTTTTCTTTCATACATTTTGTGATATCTCTTACAAAGTCATTGGGGTTATCCAAGTCATAAAACATTGCGATGCTTGTGATTATGCTGGCCCTTCTAGTGCCAAATTTCTTTGAAAAGGCATCGTGACTGAAGTAATCATTAATCATTATTATACTATCATCCGTGTTGTAGTGGAATAGGTCAGATGGTTCAAACCCAACTCTGATAAGGTCAGTTGAGTTGTACAGCCGTAGCAATGTTCCGTCATTTGCACCTATGTCGAGTACTATATCTCCAGGGTTTAGAGGGATAAGATCTGAAGCCGATTCAACAACATCACCCAAATATTGCCTCATCAACGTGCTCACACCAGATCTGTACCAATATTTTCTGTACATCAGGTCTCGCGCGACAGTATACTTCAATTGCAGCAAACCACACATATGGCACAAAACCAAGTCAAGTGGAGCAGATACCCCTTCAGCATCATTTGAATCAGAAAAGTTGATAATCAATTGCTTTCCAAGAGATGGAACATCAATCAGTTCTTTACTTTCGCAGACCCTACATCTTTTCAATTGTTTAGTTTCAGCTTCAATCATGAGACCTCCTCCCATTGTCTGAGAACTTTTGATGCCTCGGATAGTTCTTTTTGATTGTTAATCGTGATCCATTCCTCGTCCTCTGAGAGGAGGAACGAGCCAAGTTTTCCCTCTCTAGCCAATTTGACAAAAAGTGTGTTTTCTATAGAACCACAGTCCGGTATGTCCATATATATAGATTTGTTAAAAACATAAATTCCAATGCTTACAAGCACTTCTTTGATCTTATGCCCGTACTCAAAAGACGTGATCTTTCCGGAATTATCAGTTTTAGCAACGCTAAGTCTTGCATTATAATATGTAAGAGCCATGGTGACCGGGAGCCTTGATTCGATATGTTTGTTCCATAAGCCACTCAAGTCCATATTTGTCAATTCATCAGAATTCATGGCTATAAAATCATCATCCTCAACGAACCTCATTGCCTTTTTGAAGCCTTCAGCAGTTCCCCCTTCGACACTATGTTCACTGAATTTGACGTTAAGACCAAAATAATTATTCTGTTTCATATATGAATATATCATCTCTTTCTTGTACGCAACCCCTATCACAAGATTCTTGATTCTATGGTGAACAAGCCACTTGATTATCCACCCTAGAACTGGCTTGCCATTGATTTCCACCAGGGTCTTCGGCATATCATCAGTCAATGGTTTAAGGCGTTCTCCCCTTCCTCCAGCAATAATCACTGCCGTCTTCATTCATGTAGTGAGGTTAAAGATGTATAACTAACTATTGAGGGTGTCCTTGGCAATCATTCATGGATTGACACTCTGTAACACGATGAGGTTTCCCTTAAGATCTGTTGAATGTGTCGCTATGATTTACAATGATTCC
>JAJZXP010000168.1 GCA_021806345.1 Thermoplasmata archaeon
AATACCGTATTTACCTTAAATGGTGGAATTATGACAGAAAATCTAGACCCGTTTGAAATAGCGGTGGAACAGCTTGGAAAAGCAGCAAAGATAATGAAACTGGATAAGCAGGCATTTGAGATATTGAAGTGTCCCCAACAGATACTTCAGGTAAGTCTTCCTGTAAGGATGGATAGCGGAGAAGTTAAAGTGTTCACAGGATTCAGAGTGCACTATAACTCTGCAAGAGGCCCCACAAAAGGCGGAATCAGATTCCACCCGGATGAGACCTTATCAACAGTAAAAGCTCTCTCTGCATGGATGACATGGAAAACAGCAGTCGTAGATATCCCACTCGGAGGAGCAAAGGGAGGAATTATATGCGATCCAAAATCCATGAGCCAGGGAGAACTTGAGAGACTCAGTAGAGCATATGTGAGAACAATTGGTGAATTCATAGGTCCAGAGGTGGATGTTCCTGCACCTGATGTCTACACAACACCACAAATAATGGCATGGATGATGGATGAATATGAGAATATAACAAGAAGATCATCACCGGGAGTTATAACAGGAAAACCACTGACACTTGGAGGTTCTCAGGGAAGAGGAGATGCAACAGCAAAAGGAGGAATGTATGTCCTGAAAGTTGGGGCTAAGAAAAAGAATATAGATCTTTCCAAGGCAAGAGTTGCAATACAGGGATTTGGAAACGCGGGACAGTTCGCACTCAAGCTTGTAAAAGAACACTTTGGCTCAAAAGTTGTGGCAATATCTGATACAAAGGGAGGAATATTACTTGAGAGTGGAATCGACTATGATGCATTGCTGAAACATAAGCAGCAGCATGGAACAGTACAGGACTTCAAAGGTGCGAAGAACATCTCAAACGAGGATCTTCTTGAACTTGATGTGGATGTACTCATACCTGCAGCCATTGAGAACCAGTTAACAGGAAAGAACGCATCAAAAATAAAGGCAAAGATCGTGCTTGAGCTTGCAAACGGACCTACAACTCCTGAAGCCGATGTAATACTCCACAAGAACAACGTACTCGTTCTTCCGGACTTCCTTTCAAATGCAGGTGGAGTGACAGTATCTTATTTTGAGTGGGTTCAGAACGTAGGCGGATACTATTGGACTGCGGAAGAGGTATATGAGAAGCTCGATAAGAAGATGACAGCCTCAGCTGAAGCTGTTCTTGAAACAGCAGAAAAATACAAAACTGACCCGAGAATGGGTGCATATATCATAGCAGTTCAGAGAGTAGCTGACTCTATGAAAGCAAGAGGATGGTACTGAACCACCCTCCATTTTTAAAATTTCCTGCTTTGGCTATGGGAATCTGTTTTAAGCGGGAATAGTGTAGTGGTTATCACAGGGGCTTCCCAAGCCCTTAACCCGGGTTCGAATCCCGGTTCCCGCATCTTCTTGAATAGTACAATGCGGACGAGAGACTCAAATCTGAGGGATTAGATGGATTGAATTCTTTTTCCTGATTTTTGCGTAACATAGTAAAATAGTTTATACTTTACGACTATTGCAGAAATTGAACGTGGCTATTTACAACACATTTTTAGTATCTCAATTTAAATACCCTAATTTTAAAATATAAAAGTATATATAAATAAAATTTGATCACCCATACATGAAAAATATAATGAAAATAGTTATAGTTGTTATAGTAGCGGCTCTGGTGGTCTCTACCGGGTTACTTTATGCTACTGGATTCTTGAACTTGAATATTAAAACGAACACCCCAACATATTCCAGCAGTTCCCCGCAGTACAACTCCCCGAATGTTGTGAGTTCAAATCAGGTAAACAAATCTCTTGGTGGGAGCTGGAACCAAACATCTGGTTCAACTGCCACAGCAAGCAATGCTTCTGCAGGTATTGCTATAATTGAAGGTGCGGGAGGGAGCTATTTCTCATCATCTACTTCTGTTCCTTTGAACACATATATCATGCCAGGATACAACCAGATTGTTGGTAAAATGCCATTTATATCATTACAGGGTTCAAACGCACAATCACTTTCCGTAAATCCATCTCTAAGTGCGCCAACTTCAAACTCACCAGCACTCTCCGGAATAACATCACTTGAATTTGCGGTGTTCCAGCCGACCTCCGGTGTGGGAATAGCTACAGTGGGATACATTTCAGAGAGAAACGTGAGTGAAGTCAACCATATTTGGTCAATAATGAATGCAAGCGCAAAAAATTCGACTACAAGCAATGTTTCAATGGGAATGACATCTTCAGGAACACCATATATATATGGATTCTTTGAGTCAAATACCCTTAAAAGTCTGTCCTCAACATTCAACGCAACTGGAATGTACGCCAATATAATGATCTCTGTCTATTCAAATTATCTTATAATGGTACTCCATCTTGCTAGTGTGAATGAAACTAAAAATGCTGTTCTTACCCTTATGAACAGTGAGGTTGCAATCCTAAAGAATCCATCATCTGCACCATCTCATCCCATATTTATCACATCAGCCCAAATAAAGGGGCAGACTGGCGTAAATGAGGCGAATTTCCTTCAGGTTGATATCAACATACAGAATGCTTCAACAATTTTCAAAGAATTTGTGAACACTTCCAGTGCAACAACTACTTCTTCCGAATCCGTCTACATGAGCGAAGCCATGTCAAACATATCTGCTATTGCATTTTCAGCCTACGGGGACAATCATGGAAATGGTACTTTGATAGGGCTTTTGAAGTTCAACAACAATTTCAACACAACACTTTTCAATGGTCTTCTTGCACTTTCCTCCCATTATCACCAGTTTATAAATTCAACATACAATGGATCAAGGTATATATTCGTCAGCGTGAACACCAGCACCTCCACCCCAACAGGCATGGAACACCTCAACATATCACTGATGTTCTTTGATTACAAATCATACATAGGACTGGTTGAAATCATAGACCAGAATGGAAAGCTTGTCAATCAGGCCGGAATGAAAGTTCTTCTTGGAGACGAGATTTCACTACTTTGATCCCATTATTTTTTTATACTCGAGCTCAGCCCGGGTAATTTTTTCTATATTTTTTATTCTGATTCTTTTTTCTGAAATTATTCTGAAGAACTTGTTAAGTTTCTCTTCATTGTCTATCCATACTGCAATCTTTCCTTTGTCTGAATACTCAGTACTGAAATCCCCCATGATTTCAGGTTTGAAATTCTCGTCTGTGTGAAGTATGAAGTAATAACCCCCTCCTTCAAGTTCGAGGTCTTTTCTGATTTCACCTCCCACGAGAAAAATTATTCTGTCACAAATTTTGCCTATTATATCAAGATCATGTGAAGTTATTATAATTAGTCTCTCCCTTTCATTTTTCAGTCTGTTTATTAAGTTCTCAAACATGTCGACCCCAACGGCATCCATATTATCAGTGGGCTCATCCAGTATAATTATATCAGGGGAACCAGTCACAGCAAGCCCGATGGATAGTCGTTTTTTCTCTCCCGATGAAAGATCCCTTAAAGGAACATTTTTTTTATGAAGCAACCCGAGAGATTTCAGATCTTCTTCAATTTCCTCCCCTATACACTTCTCCCCTTTTCTCAGTTTATGGGCGATTTCAAGCATTTCATAAGAATTCACATAAGAATAGAGCCATGGGTTTTCAATCAGGGCCCCAATTTTCCGGGCACAATCTTTATGGTTCTCCACAATATTAATTCCATCCACTAAACTTGATCCTTTGAAATCGTCAATGCAACCGGAAATGATTTTCAGGAGCGTTGATTTTCCGCTTCCGTTTGGTCCTACTATGCCGATTATAGAATTCTCCATGAACAGATTGGGTATATTGATCACAACTGTGCCTCTGATAATCCTGCGTAAATCCTTCACTTCAATTGAACTTATGATATCTCACCTCTTCTCAGAAAAACGGAATAGAGGATGAATGAAAAAACCACAGTATAACCAATCTGGATATAGATTGAAAGAAGTTCTGCGTTCAAGCTAATGCCTGAGAGTGAACCAGTATAGACCATGAAGTAAGGGTCAACGTTCAGGAAGATCAGATAAGCCACCCTCTGGGCGTTGGTGATTATGAATCCGCCATCCAAAGAAGTCATTCCAGATATTATAAGTGAAACAATGTTGGTTATCAGGAGAAAAACCACTATAAATCCTACAGGACTGTAACTTCCCTTCTTTACAATGCTACTGAATGCCATGGCCCCTATGGTATCTGTCAATATGATCAGAAGCACGACAAAAATATAATTTACAAAAGAAATGTTTGGTAAACTCTTGAAAATAATCAGGTAAACAATGAATTGTACTGCCACGAAAAGGAAGACCGAGAGAATAGAAGCAATATAGCAGGACAGCACCTTCGAAAGCAAATATTCCTCCTTTGAAACGGGCATTGTCATGAAATGGTAAATGTTTTTTGATTCTATATCCGAGGAAATAGAAGTTGAGCCAAAGAATGAAGCCGCAAGCACAGGAAGGTATATTGCTATGCTCCCCCATGCAAAATTGTATATATCTTCCAGAATAGGAGTTGGGTAATGTACAATTTTTATAGAATTTGGAATGAACTCATTCACAATGGAACGAAGAAAGAATATTGACAGTGTGGCCATGAGCAAACTTATGAACAGGAATAGAGAAAATATATACTTGAATGCGTTGGATTTCCTGTAATTCTTCAAGAAAAAAATAGCCATGCTCCTGATATTCCAAATTGTATTATAGCTCATCAAACCACCGAATCCATGAATAATTGAAAGTTAGCATAAAGGAATTCGTAAAGTGAATTTCCACTGTTGATAGTGAGTAGTACCCCATTTTCTGGTAATGGCAGAATAGTAGCATTTGCCGGGAGTATGTATCCCAATATTATGAATGCATAAAAACTGTTGAATTTAGGGTTTAGATATATGTGTAACTGGAGCGAGGTGTATGAAACGTTACCAGTAATGGAACAGACAAACTGGAAAGTTGAATGTAAGTATTCAAAGGATAAAATATTATCATTCAGAATTGGAAGCAATTCCAATGGATTAATAAATGTTCCATAGTAGCTTGAATTTAGAGATGCTTTGATTGCAACCAAACTTCCAAATATCATGATACTGGATTCGGGATTGGCAACATATTGGGAACCGTTACTGGCAATGGATATATTCTGCCCGAACAGTTGCCCAAGAAAACTGAACCCGGTAAAAC
>JAJZXP010000248.1 GCA_021806345.1 Thermoplasmata archaeon
ATTTTTAGTACTTTACAGGAAAAAAATTTAGATGTCATATTTGAAACAATTGCAAGGCACTCAGAAATTAAGACAGAAATAATTGTTAACTGGAAAGTACAATTTTTACAGAATATTTTTGGCTCACACAAATTTTCATTAACAGCCAACATAGACCTTGCTGGATAAAGTAAATGGACACATTAGACCTTCGTTTGGCTTTTTATAGCAGTCCAGGAATAGGTATGTATCTTTCCTCACTCGAGTTATGTTTTATTTGGTTTATATATACTCGTGGGAAGTTTCTTTCGATTTTTAATTACATATTAATCGAATATGTTAACGAATATCAATCATTGTCCGATTAACCACTGTTATAGTATTTACAGGAATTTCACATTCGATCTTTTGGTAAAATAGCTTTTGAAAATGATGATTATATATCTATTCTGAAGACCCTCTTATACCTTTGCTTAAAGCTAAAATTTTGTATCATAATATAATGACAGTCGCAATTTTCCAGCAAGACTACAAAAAGTAATGGTAGGTATTTAACATCAAAGATAATATAAAAATATCTCTAGGGGTATTTTCCTATTTGAGACCTCTCATCTTTTTCCAAGAACTTATAAGAGAATTTGAAGTGATGGTAAATAACAACACTTCTATCTGGTCATACAGATAATCGCAGATTATTTCTTATCTGATGATATTGATAAACGAGAGTAATATTATTATAACTACATGGATATTCACATGAATGTTTCTTCTTAATCCAGATTCTGTTGACTATATGCACACGTCAATAAAGTCTGAAATAGATAACTTCCAAGTATTGTGTCCTTTTGCAGCGAGATTTGTAAGTAATAGAAACTCTGAATTGTATGATTTTTTTGTGGGCTACACCTTTGGTGACTTCGAAGCGTCTTTCTTTAAAATTGAGAATCGAAAAATGAACCTAATGGAATATAAAGAAGCCATGCTAATAATTGAAGATAAAAGGACTGCCATATGCGATGTAATTTAAGAAAAACGTCTCGAGCAAAAAAAGGGCAAAGAAACAAGGGAATCGCAATAGTCCCTAGGAAACCGTAAAGGTTGGTTGTGGATATGTTGTTTGAATTTATATGTGAAGATCAAAATACGAACTTTGGGAAAAATAGTCATAACGCTATCAAAGGAAGGTAAATATGCAAATAGATGAAAGACAGTTTGAGAAATTTGTAAGTGAAATTAAATATAAGGCCTCGTTGTACTATGTTTCTCTAACAAGTGATATGAATTTTGAACTTGCTCTTAAGTTCCATACTTGGGGTGTTCCAGACAGACACAAGAATAGAATAAAAGCGGCAAAAAAGGGAGATTACGTACTTTTCTTTGGAGGAGAATCTGGTATGTATATACTAAAACTAGCTTCGGATTCTTACTACGACCCGTCGAGGATCTGGGGTAGAGATGTATATCCACACCGAATTAAACTAGAGGAGACTCCGGTGTTGCATCTCACGTCTTCTGAATTTACCCCCTCTGATATGTTTCGGGTATTGACAGATCCAAACGGAGAACCTTACCAAACGCATTCTAAAATGGGATTATCTATAAAAGGAGTCAATGGGTCTTTTCGAAAGTTAAAAATAGATGAGATTGAAAATCTAACGCACTCCTTGGAATTAAAAAAGACGAAGAATTTCAATGTTCCCCAATATGAGTTCTTTCAAAATGCAATAGAATCGATCAAAAAGGTAATCAATGTTACAGACCCAGTAACTAAAATGAAAAGGGTTCAAGACCGAAAGTACGTGCTATTAACATATGGTGAGATGTTTAACCCTAACAATTTGTACAAACTCACATTTGAAGATATAAAAAGGTTCTCAGATATTAATGAAAACAGGCACTGGAGTGGATTAGAAAGGCAAGCTTCAAACATTGAAAAAAACAATACAATAGAGGCTGTGAGAACGTATCTTAGAGTACTACTCGACGAAAAGAAACCTGTGCAAGATAGACTGTTTGAAGCCAATAAGAATATACATTATGCAGGACCACTTATTCTGACAGCCATCCTCTACGTTGCCTACCCTGAAAAGTACTGTGTGTTGAACGCTCCCTCGATTTCAGCACTACAATCGCTTGGATTAATAGGCTTCAAAGTAACCAACACCGCTTTGTCAAAGTACAGCATTGTAAACGGGGTAATGGATAAATTAGTTGAAAGAAGCGGGTTTGACAGATGGGATATCGATTGGGCCCTCTATCAAATTGACAAAGAGAGAAATACAATTACAAATGAAGGGAAAAAACAACCGATTAAAGAAATGACTACAAAAAATGAAACTGAACCAACTGAATATTCTGATTTCCCCAAGAACATTATCTTACATGGCCCTGTTGGGACTGGAAAAACTGTACTTGCGGATATTATTGCCCGTAAGTTGGTCGCTAAACAAATAAAAGATCGGTTAGAAATTCCATCGTTTATCACAGCCGATTTGGATGCTTTATCGAATAGTGTTCAATCAGTTGACCCAGAAAGAATTAAAAAGATTACATTTCATCAATCATATGGCTATGAAGAGTTCATCGAGGGCATATCTGCAAAAACTAACGGTTCCCAAATTGAATATAATACAAAACCGGGTGTATTGAGAGAGATTTGTCAAATAGCAAGTGAGAACCCAAACAAGAATTATGTTCTGGTAATTGACGAAATTAATCGAGGAGAAATTTCAAGAATATTTGGAGAATTGATTACCACAATAGAAGAAGATAAAAGGAGTAATAAAGTAGATGGGAAATACTCGACCACTCTACCACTTTCCGGTCTGAAGTTCTTCGTACCAGAAAACCTGTATATTATAGGCACTATGAATAATACCGACAGAAGCATCGCTCTATTGGATGTTGCTCTAAGGCGTAGATTTACATTCTTTTATGTTCCCCCATCAGAAGTTCCCATTTCAAAATGGCTGGATTCTGAAAATTCAGTTGATCTAGAATTTAAAGAGGTTCTCACAAAGTCATTTAAAAGATTGAATGAGAAAATTGCAGATACTAAGAACGAAGATTTCCAAATAGGGCAAGGATTCTTTTCAGAGCTGAGGGATAGCAACGACAAGATCGCGTCAACGCAGTGGATATTCAGGTATAAGATCATTCCATTATTAATGGAGCATTATTATGGCGAGTATGATAGATTGAAAGAATTACTTGGCGAATGTTTTATAGAAGACACAAACGATAGTGACCGAATTATCTGGAAAGACTATATTTTTGAGGAGAATCACAAAGAAGAATTTAAGTCAGAATTAAAAAAGTTCTCTGAGTTAGATGAGTAATATATCACAAGTGCATAAGGTTATATTCGAAAATCAAAAGGTGAAGAACCCAGAACTAAAGGTAGAACTCAAGAATTTTTTCAATAGATTTCCAGACTTTGAGAAATATATCACAAATGCAGGTACCGATATTATGGTTAGAAACTATGTTGGAGTGATTGGAACAAAGAATTATAAAATTGAAATATTACCTAAAATATGGAGGAAATCCCAGGATGAAATTATTAATTTCAATCATTTGAGGGATAATTTTTTCATTTTATTCTCTTATGCGTTCTTCAGACCGCCCTTCTTTGAACCTTATCTTAAGCTCCTAGAAAAGAAGAAAATAGATAACCTCAGGGACTTCACCTTAATGCTCTTTTCCAATACTCTCTTTGATGAAACAAGAAAAGGCATTTACAAAAATTACGTAAAGGAACATGCTACGTCTAAGTATCTCAAAGGTAAACTTGAAGTCAGAAAGCACATCATAAGGCCTAACAAGTCTCTTTTTGACGTTGAAACACATAATTTTAATGGAGATAACAAGCTTAATCAAATATTTGAATGGAGTTTAGAGGAATTTTTGAAGACTTCAAACGATGTTAGGCTCAGAAAGCAATTGTTACAAATGTCTGGCATCTTTAAGTCAGAATATGTCAAGTCCCTAAAATACAATGACCTCACGTATAGCTTCAACAGAATTAACGACAGATTTGAGATTCCGTATAATTACGCCTGTATCCTTTTAGAGAATAAAACAGCTGTTTCGGGAGGAAACAAAAAAGAAATGATGTTTCTCTACGACATGAATAAAATTTATGAAAAATTTCTTTTCAATTTTATCTATAGAAATAAATTACAGATTTTCGGAACCAATAAAGTAAAGCTTGAGTACGACAAAGGCCATAGAAATATGCTTCTAGACCCTTTGACCAATAAAAAACGCTTCATGACGAAACCGGACATTAGGTTAAAACTTGGACACTTGACACTGATTCTTGATGCAAAAAACAAAGAAAACGACAACCAATTAATTAACGGGATAAAAAGAGAAGATCTATACCAGATGCATGCCTATTCGCATTCTTATGATGCAGATTCTATCTTGTATTATCCTTCTGCTGCGGAAGATCATGACCCTATACAAGGACCATATAGGTTTCACGAGAACTCAAATCATAATTTATGGGTCTCCACCATAAATTTAGACTTCTCCGGTGAGAAGATGGAATGGGAAAACAGGATGATAGCCAATCTTAAAGAAGATTTTGATATAGTCGTCAATCATCTTACAAAATAGACTTCTAGATACATAAGTTTAACAAAGGCGGTATGGGTCCGATTAATTAAATGGATAGCACCATAAGTGGCTATATCTTGTTATAGCTGCTCATAGTAGACTTTAACTATATACATATGATTACATAAGCATGGAGACAACTATTCAAATTAAAAAGGACCTCAAGGAAAGGCTCAATGCTTTGAAACTCTACCCAAACGAGTCTTACGATTCAGTCATAAGAAGACTTTCAGAACTGGCAGAGGACGAAGAACCTCTTTCTAAAGATACAATTGAGATGATAGAAAAGTCCCTGAAGGACATTAAAGAGGGCAGGGTATATACAACCGATGAAGTGAGGAAGAGGCTAAAAATTGCCTGATTACGAGGTAAAATGGACAGAAACAACTGCCCGGTTCTTGGAGAAAATGGAAAGTATTGAAGCCGAAAGAATCTTGGAAAAGATGAAGCTTGTCAGCAAGAATCCGTTTCATTACATTAAACGTCTCAAGGGAATCCCACTTTATAGTTTGAGAACTGGAAAGTACAGGGTAATCATGAGTATAGAAAGGGAGAAACTCGTGATCCTTGTGGTTG
>JAJZXP010000118.1 GCA_021806345.1 Thermoplasmata archaeon
ACTTTACTCAGTACTGGAAAATAACAGGCAAAAATCTGCAGCCCGGGGGGGAGAGATAGCGGCTGAAGATATTATAGTGGAGGCCAAAGACACAAGTTTTCCGCCAGGGCCAATGATCAGCGAATTTCAAAAGGTGGGTTTACAGGCAGCCATAGAAAAGGGTAAGATAGTAATAAAAAAGGAAGCAGTTCTGGTAAAGAAAGGGGAGAAAATTTCCAGGGAAAAGGCTAAAGTCCTTGAAAAACTGGAAATTTTTCCATTGGATGTTGGACTAGATGTAATTTCAGCTTACAATGAAGGAATAATCTTTGACAAAGACGCAATGTCTATAACTCCTGAGAGAGTAATGGAAGAGATAGCATCAGCATTCGCCAAGGGTAAAGTACTGGCAAAAGACATTACATTCATCGTAAAGGAAATAGTTCCAGAATTAGTGGTAAAGGCGAGACTACAGGCTGAAACTCTTGCTATGAGAGTTAACTTTGTGGATGAAAGTAACATGGGTGCTTTTATACTTAAAGCGATATCCCAAGCAACCGCCTTAGCAGAAAATCTCGATGGACCTAAAACTGAAACGGTGGAAGAGAAAAAACAAGAGGAAAAACCAAAAGAAGAAGATACGTCTGAAGGGTTCGGAGCCCTATTCGGATAAGGGAGGTAGAAAAAATGGAATATATATATGGAGCACTGTTGCTTCATGCAGCAGGAAAAGAAGTTGATGAGGACAAATTGAAAAAGGTTCTAGAAAATGCTGGGGTTTCACCTGATGAAGCAAGACTGAAGTCGCTGGTGTCCAGCTTAAAAGAGGTAAACATAGAGGATGTTATTAAAAACGCCGCAGCAGCCCCAGTAGCAGCCGCGCCAGTTGCCTCCAAGGGACCTGAGAAGAAAGAGGCAAAGAAGGAAGAGAAGAAAGAAGAAAAGCCAGAAGCAAACGAAGAAGATGCAATGGCAGGGCTAAGCTCATTATTCGGATGAGTTCATGGACTGGAAAGAGTTTGTTACGGGAATAATTCTATATTTTCTTCCAATAACACTCTTCGTTGTATCGATATTTATTATACCTAATGCGCTTTGGGTTGCAATATCGGTGACTTGGATATTTACAAGTCTACTGTACAAAATCATTGTAATGCCAGAGCCACAGGATAGGTTCAAGAGAAACCAATTCTGATTTCTATAAATTGAAGAGCTTATTTTAAAAATAGTACAGTCTTCAATTCTCTCATTTTTCGGAATTAATCATGGTCATAGAGTAAATAAACATGTCTCACAACTCCAAAATTCTTTTTATCCTGATTAATTTGAAACAATTCAAAAAATAATTAATTTAGTAAGTTTAGTAGTTCAAATCTGGCATCGGAGGTTCTTTCCGCCTCAACACCAATCCTATTATGAGAACGATAAAACCGGCAAATGCCATAATTCCACCTATGATGGTTGGCAGAAGGGCCACAAGTAATGAGTTTACAGGTTCTTTTGTTAAGGTAACCTTTGGTGAGCTGGATGTGAACGACACAATATTGTAAGTTCCAGAAGAAATTGAAGTATATTCAATAGTCGTGACTCCTGAATTATTCGCATATGTTCCTCCGGCTACTTTATAATTCCCAACATTGGATGAATTTACAATGGATGCATCTGCTGAAGGAATCAAATATATACTTGAGGCAGGATTTGATGTTATTAGAACAAGTTCTCCACTGGAAACATTAAATACAGGACTCATAAATTCACCAGATCCTTTAGCACTCATGGTCTCATCATTAATTAAACCCCGAATGCCTAAGCTTCCTCCTGCGAAGAATATAGCAACTCCAGCGACGAGCAAAACAAGGCCAATCACCGCAATTTTCTTTCTCATAATACTCTTCCTTAAATATTAATCTCACTAAATAAGATTTTCCTAGGCATATTCAAAGATTTTCTAGATCATAGCAACTTTACAGAACTTTCAATATAAATAGATGAAGCACTTTTATCATCTAAACTGTATCTCCAAAATTTGTTTAAAATCAAGTTGGGAACATTTTACGATAAAGTCTCGCAAAGCGAGGGAATTTTCAATAGAATGTTTATGAGTAGCCGCTCTAAAACTCAGGAACCAATAATCCTCCAAGCGGACGGCATATCAGTATTGTATCAATAAAAAGAAGAGAAGTTAATTTAATTCACGTTGAAATATGCCAACCATGAAGTTGATCGAATGTGTTCCAAATTTCAGTGAGGGAAGGGATAGGGCAAAGGTCGAATCCATAGCAAGAGAAATATCATCTGTCGAAGGAGTAAAAATTCTTGATATGGAATTAGATTCCAATCATAATAGAAGTGTAATTTCATTCACGTGTTCACCGGAGCTGGCAGTTGAAGCTGCTTTCAGAGGTATTAAAAAAGCAGGAGAGACAATAGACATGGATAACCATTTCGGGGAGCATCCAAGGTTTGGTGCAGCCGATGTTATACCATTTATACCTGTTTCAGAAATATCAATTAAGGAATGCGTAGAGTTGAGTAAGGAATTGGCTAAAAGAGTTGGAGAGGAACTCAAGATTCCCGTCTTTCTTTATGGTGAAGCGGCTTCCACAGAAAAAAGAAAGAATCTGGAAAATATAAGAAACAAGAATTTCCAATATGAACAGATAAAACAGGAAATAGGGAAAGGAGAATTCATACCTGATTATGGCCCTCTGGAGATTAGTAAAGCTGGAGCATCCATAATCGGTGCAAGGGACTTTCTCATTGCATACAATGTAAATTTGAAGACTCAGGACATGGAGATAGGCAAAAAAATCGCGAAATCCCTGAGGGCGAAGGATGGTGGGCTTTCCTTTGTTAAAGCTCTTGCCTTTTATCTTGAAGACAAAAACTGTGTTCAGATATCAATGAATCTTACAAATTTCAAGAAAACGCCAATTTACAGGGCATATGAATTGGTAAAGTTGGAGAGTTCAAGATATGGAGTGGATGTAATTGAATCAGAAGTTGTTGGGCTTGTCCCAATAGATGCCATGGTTGATTCCGTCAAATTCTATCTGCGGCTAAATGTTTTTAACTCAAATCAAATATTTGAAAAGAAGGTGTGGGAGTAATGGATCTCAAAAATTTTATCGAAGAACTTTCATCAGACTCGCCAACTCCGGGTGGCGGATCAGCTTCTGCTGTGGTTGGCTTGCTTTCAGCTTCGCTAGGTCAGATGGTTTCAAGGTTAACCCTCGGAAAAAAGGGATACGAATCCGTAAGTCTACAAATTGAAGAAGCAATCAGAAATCTTGAAACATTAAAAAAGCAACTTGAGGATGCCAGCAATAGGGACATTGAGGCATTTAATGGGATAGTGAAATCAAGAAAAATGCCGCGGGAAACGGATGAGCAAAGGGAAATGAGGAGCCTAAACATGCAAAATGCACTCAGGGAGGCAGTTAGGTCTCCGTGGAACATAGCTGCATTGTGCAAACAGGTCATGGAAATAGATTATCAGCTCATTCAAATCGGGAATAAGAATGCCTGTACAGATGCTGGTGCTGGCGTCATCATGGCAAAGGCGTCCATAGAATCTGCACTTTTAAACGTAAGAATAAATCTCCACTACATCAAAGACGAAAAATATATTTCAGAACAGAAAATAAAGCTAAACCTTTTCGCCGAGGATGTTGAACAACTTTATTTAAATTCAATGAATAAACTTGAGATCCTTCTTAACGGTGAATAATCGGTAGGTGAAGATATGGATTTTCCGACATTGGAAGATATAAAAAATGCAAGAGAGTTCCTCTCAGGGAAAATAGAAAAAACTCCAGTTCTTTATTCAAAGACCTTTTCAGATATGTTTCACGCCCCTATATATT
Source organism: Thermoplasmata archaeon (assembly GCA_021806345.1). The sequence continues at coordinate 3,846 of JAJZXP010000118.1, forward strand.
TGAAACTTGAGAATTTTCAAAAAACTGGGTCCTTCAAATCAAGAGGCGCTCTATATAAGATGTCAAGTCTTTCGGAAATGGAAAGAAAAGCGGGAGTTGTTGCATGCAGCGCAGGAAACCATGCACAAGGAGTAGCCTTTGCAGCCAAGCAAAGCGGAATATCATCCAAAATAGTTATGCCAACTTACACAATCAGTGCTAAGATAAACGCAGTAAGAAATTATGGAGCGGAGATTGTACTAAAGGGGGAAAGTTACGCAGAGGCTTTCAGGGAAGCCAAAAAATTGGCCTTGGAAGAAAACCGAACATTCGTAGATGGGTTCAATGACAGGTATATTGTAGCAGGTCAGGGAACCGTTGGCCTGGAGATTATTGATGAAGTGCCGCAGGTCCGGCACCTGATTGTTCCACTGGGAGGGGGCGGTCTTATTTCAGGTATTTCAATGGCTGTTAAAGATTCCGGGTCCATTGCAAAGGTGCATGGTGTCCAAAGTGAGAATTGCGACGCAGTAATTCAGGCACTGTCAGGAGGGCCAATCATAGGTTCTAAAGGATTTACAATAGCTGATGGAATTGCTGTTGGCAACCCAGGCGACATGAACTTAGAACTTATTAAAAAATACGTGGATAATGTAGTTAGCGTAAATGACGAACAGATGGCTTATGCATTATTCAAGCTCCTCGAAAGGCAGAAAATTGTAGCAGAGGCTTCTGCAGCCGCGCCACTGGCCGCTCTAATGTCAGGTAATATTGATGTGAAAGGCGAACCAACTGTTCTGGTAATATCGGGGGGAAATATTGACCTGCTCCTTCTGTCCAAGATCATCTATAAGAGCATGGAGGTCGACATGGGGTTAGTCAGAATAGAATGCAAAATTCCCGATAGGCCAGGCACGCTCCAGAAAATAACAACCTCCATTTCTTCCTCCGGAGCTAATATATTTCACGCGGAAGTGGATAATTTATCACAGGATACGCCGATAGGATTTCAAAGCATCAGGTTCAGCGTAAACGTTAGAGACAGGGAACACCTTGAAATTCTTTTGGACAAATTAAAAGAAGTTGGTTACAGGTTTCACGTTGTATCTGATTGAAATCACATTTATCCAGAGGATCAGACAAGCAATTGTTTCAAGCCAATATAGTGATTTTAGAATTTACTGATGACAGTTACGACATCTTCATCCGTAACTTCATAGTCCAGACCAACTCTCATATCTCTTATTTTCGCTCCTTCGCTTGTTATAATCGCATATCGGAAAGAGTCAATCATCTCTCTGCTGATTTTTCTGCAAACATCTCTTATGGAAGAACCCTGTCTTAAA
>JAJZXP010000205.1 GCA_021806345.1 Thermoplasmata archaeon
TGAAGGACAGCAGTTTTTTAATTCTTTCTCGATTGGGCGCATCCCCGTCTCCCAGTCTGATTAGCTTTGAATCGCTCTTATAGTCATTGATAGCGCATTTAACGTAGTCCAAGATGGAGTGTATGTCAGGCATTTCCTCGGTTTCCATTAAAATTTTATCCGCCAGAATTGCCATCCCTGGCTTCGGCCCAGGATCAATTCCAATGATCACTTCGTGGAAACAATTTTTATTTATAAAATACGGCAGAGCTTGCCTGATTAATGACCTTGGATTTTTTCCCTTTAATTGAGTATGAAAAATGGTTCTATCTTTCTCTTCGCTTAACACAGCTATAATATCTGAAGACACATCACCGCTAGAATCCAGTGATACATACGGTATTTTCCAAAGTTTAATTTCCTCAATTGTCCTGTAATAAAATCGAAGGTCTTGGGTATATATTCCCAACCTAGCCATCATCTACTAAATATCTCATTTAATTAAAATGTTTCTCTAACTATAGACACGATTTAGTTGAAGACCAACCATTTGGTCTGCAAACTCGATGAACTGTCTTTCCATTCCTCTTGGAATGGACCCACCAGCGGCAATATCATGTCCACCTCCGCTTCCACCAACCTTCTCTGAACACTCCTTCATAACAGTTGATAAATTTAAGCCCTTTTCGATCATCCTTCTGGTTCCTCTGGACGAGACAAATGTTTGAGCATCACCCACATTGAAACCGAAAATTGGTCTTTCCTGATTTGCAAGATATAGCATAAGTTGCCCCGCGATTGGCCCTGCCAGTTCTGATCCTGGTGCATAAAAGAATTGGACATTCTTCTCCACTGTCATAGATTTCATTGAACGCAATATATAGTCAATTAGTTTAGTTTCGTACTTTCTGTTGTTTGATAACATTTCTGCTTTAAGACCCGTATTCCCCATAAAATATTCTACTGGAATATTGTTGTCTCCATTTTTGGAGTTAGATTCAATTATTTTGGTCAACTCGGTTGCGTTTAAGCCAATATCAAAAAATAATTCATCAGTTTCCAGATACGAAAAAGCCTCTGACTGGCATCCCTGGGCTGATAATTTGTAGCTTAGAAACTTACTCAATTTTTCAATTTCATCTCTCTTTAAATCATCTAGTTTTGTATCAACGGAAATCCCCATTTTTTCCAGAGCCTTTTTAGTATTCTCTTGCGATCCTGTCAGGCTGGAAAAAAATGGCTGGGTTGAGTACACAATCGCATCCAGAATATTTTCCCCCTGCAGGTTCAAGGTATGTTTTCGTTCAATGTTTTTTCCATAAGCTTCAATGAGTTTTGAGTTAATTCCTCTAAAGCCGCCCATATCCTGCTTGTCCGCTTTGCAACCAGAGATCATAAATGGAAGAAGGTCTTTATTTTCTTCTTTCACACTTAATGCAAATATGAAAGCCATAGTGGCCCCACAAGCTTCCCTTGTACCATCAATGCCATAATTCCTCGCATTAATATTTAGAACTTCCTGATTATTTTCAGAGAAGAAATGATGATCTAAAACCATAATATTTTTGGCATTCTTATCTAAGAATTTTGTCTGATCTGATCCTGCATCAACAATAATAGTTGGTAAATTCGGTTCCTCCTCTACCCTTTTTAGAAAACCTTCATTAGAAAGATCTTTTATAAATCCCAGATGGAACTTTTTTCCCTCTCTGACCAGCAATTTTGCCATTATTATGGCGGCACTTGTACCATCACCATCATAGTGAACTAAAATTCTAAAGTAATTGTGGTTTTTAAAAAAATCGTTACCCCTTAGTAAGTCCGAATAAAATTCGGAACTTATTAGATCCTTAATCATTTCAGTACTTTATTCAATTCCCATTCTCTTTTTAGACCGCCATTTTCTTTGTAGTATCTGACAAGCCTAAGCATTTTTGACATGATTAATGCCCTTTTTCTGTCATTAGTTAAGTCATTCCTGTTAAGAGCCATGTGAGTTGAAACTTTCTTATATTTTTCTATAAGACAGTTAAGATCGTCTGGAACCTCTTCTACCAAACCGTTTTTCTCAAGAATGTCTCCAACTTTAGTGTTCATCACTGCCTTTGTTTTTGGAATTCCATAAAAATCTCTAAGTTTTATGCCAATTTCTGATGAAGTGAGCCCGTCCTTCTTTAGCTGCACAACAATCTCCTCAATCTCCTTAGGGCTTTGCTGTACCCATTGATGTCCTTCGCCATAAAAGGAATGCTTTGATCCAGACTTTCCCTTTTTCCTCGTATGCATTCGTGCCATGAAATTTCACTTTCGTTCGAAATCCTGATCTAACTTATTAATTTTACATTTGGAATTGCTATGAACCAGTATATCTATATTAAGAGAAAGGCATTGGGAAAGGATCAATAATGATACTCGGAAAAAATTGTTATATTAGTGAAAGGTCATCCATTAGAGGAAAAGTGGAATTTGGGGATAACTGCTCTGTATTCGATTTTGCATCCATAAGGGCCGATCTGGGAGAAATTAAAATTGGAAACGGAACAAACATTCAAGATAATTGCACTCTCCACGTTGATCCAGGATTTAATATTTCCATTGGAGAACTGGTTTCTGTGGGGCATAATGCTGTTCTACATGGTTGTAAGATCGGAAATAACTGCCTGATCGGTATGGGTGCAATAGTTATGAATGGTGCCGAAATTGGAGAAGGATCGGTAATAGGGGCGGGAACACTTATTACACAGAACACCAAAATCGGGGTAAATTCAACCGTGGTTGGAGTTCCCGGAAAAGTTATATCTGTATCATCTTTAAACCCAGAAACTGCAAAAATCAATGCAGAAGAGTACATTAGATTAAAAAATAAGTATATTGAAGGACTGATCTAGACAATCCTATAAATAATTATGAAGTGGAAGCAAAATTCCGATTAAATTATTATATACTAAAGCAATAATACTTTATTAATGGAAGAAAAAAATCTATCTCAGGAAAGGCTAGATCAACTATTTAATCGTTTTTTCGAATCCAGAGACAACGGAAAGAAGCAAGAAATTGCAAAATTGGTTTTGCAATCCCTTAAATCCCCAGATTATTTATTGTTAATACAGAACAATAATACATACATATCAAAGTTTGAAGTTTTGTTGAGGGAAATGTGGGCATCCCTTAAGATGTGGGATATTCCAAGCATACGATCAATCTACCTACTCGACACTAAAAACTTCACCTTCCAATTATATTACACAAAGGCAATTGTAAACTCAGGGAAGGAGGAAAATTGTGAAGAATTCCTAAAATCCGTTCAAATAATTTCTGGAGATCCAGAAATATTGGGAAGTATATACGATATGGGGGATCTAACTGGAAGATGGGAATATGCCGCTCTTTTACTATCAAGCAATGGAATTTATGATGAGAGGATCATGAGTAAATATCTTCAATACTCATCAAACGTTATAAATTCACAAATAATTAAGAATTTAAAGGAAAAGAGTGCGAGTCGAGAGCTGTTGAAGTTCCTAAAGGTTTTATCTGCAAAAAACCCGGAGAACACAGAAATAAACGTTGAATATCTTGAAGCACTGCTTTTGAACAAAGAAATTCCAACCCTCACTTCAATTTTGAAAGTTATGGACCTGGACTCCATAAACGATGAAGCATCCTTAATCAGAGTTGCTAATTTATTGCATTCAATTGGGGAATACCAGAAGTCTTCTCACATATGTAACACGGTACTGGCAAACAGCTCATCCAATGAGGAGGCAATAGAATTACAGATCAAAAATCTAAATTTTCTTTCAGAATGGGAAAGAGTCATAAATTTTTCAGAAAAAAATCTGAAGCTTATTAAAAAATCCCCGTAATTGGAGGGAATATATCTAAATAGCTGCTTAGAAGTCGGCAATTACAGGTCTGCAGTTGATACCTTTAAAAACCAAAAGGAAATAGAAAAACTTTCAGACACAAACAAGCTGTTGCTTGCTGAATTGTATTTAAAATCAGATAATGAATCAACTGCGAGAGAAATTTTCGCAAAAATAAGCAAAGAAGTCCTAAACACCACTAACGGAAAGAAAGTATCTTTAATTCTTCAGAGAATTGAAGGAATTGACAATGAGTATATCCAAAGGGCCATTAACTATATTAGAGCAAACCAGGAAGACTACAAGTTTGTTCATGGTATTTTCGATGACCTGTTTAAAAAAAGAATGAACCGCTTAGTTTGTGATTTTTACAAGGAAACTAATCAATTAGTCACAGATCAATCTTACTTGAGTAAAATCCTTATCTCTCATATTGAAGAAATGGATATTAAAGGCTCTATTGAATTGATTAAGAAAATTGGGATTGAGAAAATCGAAGCGAACATAACCATATGCTTCCTAAAGAATTTTAGAACAGCTAAAAACTGGCAATGGCCAGAAGAATTCTCTATTGAAGAATGGAAATTAGAATACGATTATATTTCCAACTTGAGGGAGTTCTTTGTCGGGGGGATTGAAAAAGCTGGTAAAACATTACCAAATAATTTGAACAGACTTGAAGTGATTAGTAAAACAGCAAATTTCGTTCTAGGCTCAGCATGGCTTACAAAAACAGAGACTGAAAAAACCTTTGAGGAAATAGCTTCTATTGTAAATTCAGAAAAGGATAGGGACATCAATTTTCTCAATTATCCATTAACGACAGCATACATTCAACAGGAAAGATACGAAGATGCATATGAATTATTGAAAAACAGTGAGAGAGGTGATGATCCCTATTTCAAATTTTTAGAACTGACACTCAATAAGAAAGGGGGGAGTCCAAAATTATCAAAGGCCCTGGAATCGTTATTTGCGGAGACAGGATCAATGGCAATTTTTGGATCTTTGATTCTTCACAATATGAATGAGGAAGATGATAAGGAAACTCTCAAGAAAATCGAAATGGGGATTAAAAGTGGTGCATCCATTTTTGTTCCATGGAAAGAAATCTATGCTGAAATTAAATCAAAACACGGAAATGTTCTTGCGAATTTCCAGGACTTGGTGGAATATTGCAATACTGACAACCTAGAAATTTTGCGCTTAAAAGCCCTGTTTGCAAATATTCACGGAAAAAAAGATGTGAGTGAGGAATTCTGGGGAAGGATTTTTAGAAGCCCGTGGAAGAATCAATCAGATATGGAGTCCTACCTAAGC
>JAJZXP010000020.1 GCA_021806345.1 Thermoplasmata archaeon
AAAGGCCATACCATGCAGTGACATAAAGATATCCACGAGGAAAAAACTGGAACTTAAACGGAAGAAGTAGGACAACACGCTGTTTCTGTAAGGTTATTCGCTTTAATTTTCATGGAACTTCCGTTACAGTCCTGAAAAAGAGAGGAAATGGAAAGAGGATGCAGATCATCCTGGACAATGCCAGGTACCATCATGCAAAATTGCTAAATCAATGGCTTGAGGATCAGAAACAGTTCATGTTTCTTGACTTCCTCCCGCCATATTCCCCAAAACTGAATCCTATAGAACGGGTATGGAAGCTCCTGAAAAAACTGAGGTTGCACAACCAGTATTTTCCTGACCTGAAGGGAGTTATAAGGATGATTGCAAAGTGGTTTCTACTGTGGACTGGAGAGAGTGGTGGTCTCAAGACGCTATGTCGCATGGAGTGAAGGATACATGCGGCAACACATACTGCGCCATGTATAACGGCATTGAGTGTGAAACTAAATATATATCCCTCTATACTCTAGCAAAAGAATTTAACTTTAGATGAAACTAAGGGAAGAATTAAATAAACACATTTCAATGTAAAAGGAACACAAAGATAAAGTGAGAAGTAATAAACTTTAAAGATAAAAGTTGAAGGAGGAATAAATATGTCAGTCTGGACGAAAGAATTATTTAGCAAAGTTATTGGATTAAGAACTACTGCGAAATTGCTAATTTCTCTCTTATTTATTGCTCTTGTTCTATTTGGAATGGGGATTTATAGTGTGTCCGAAGCTTTAAGTTATACTGTTTTTATTTTGTTTGTGTATGCCTCGTTTGTTTTAATTATCAAAGAAAAAATTCTTAGTAGAGTCGAACCTGTAAATCAAGACAATGACGACGAACCGAGAAGTTGGCAAAGAGGAACTGAACAGGATTATATCTCTATCGGAGTGAGTATAATAATAGGTCTTATATTCCTCTTTTTTTCTTTCAGGGAATTGGTTTTAAGACCCGGAGTGGTAAACTCAACTATTTTACCTTTTTGGCCGAAATTTTCCATACTTGGTGCTATGCCATTTAATCCGATTGATGGATATTCGGCAGGAAACAATAGGTTTTTCATTTCTGAATTATATACCTTACTGCCATCACTTTTCTTAAATTCAATCCTATTTGCTCAGGTCTTACAAACATTTCTACAATTCATGTTTGTTTACATAGTAGCGGTTCTTGTGGCTAGAAGCGTATATACATTAATGGATATTCAAATTAACAAAGTAGCGTTTTATACTATATTTGGGTTAATAGCCGTTTTAAATCCAGTCTTCCTTGTAGAAGGCTCGGTATTCACCTTAGATTCTCTATTTATGGTTTATATCTTTGTGATTATACTCAGGAACCTAAACAAAGGATATTTAAAAAAACTAGATTTTTTGAGACTGGGTTTTGCCATTTCATTTATGGTCTTCCTAGATCCGAGATATATTGTTCTTTTGTTTATTTCTTTACTTTTCATTCTCATTTGTTCGTTGATCTATAGATCGTTTCGCAGATTGTTGGTTCTCATTACTGAAAGTGCAATTGTATGGATTCCTTTTGCAATACTCCTTATTGTGATGTTCCACTTTACTCCGGATTATGTTGCAAATCAGGGTAGAAGCGGCTCCATATCAAATATCATCGGATTTTCTGTCAACACCGGCGCTATAAACATATGGACAATGCTTGGAAATTGGTGGCCGGGATTTGTGTTTTCCTCCCCAAATATTATAACATTGACCAAACAGCAAATCTTATCATCTTCAACTTATGGTTATTCGAATCCCCTTATGCTTTACTTTAAAGGGTTCCTTCAAATCTTTTGGGCATTGCTAATGGGGTCATTTTCCCTTATTTCTCTTAGCTCTTTGTACTTTATGTGGAAACGCGAGGAAGACAACAAGTTACCGATACTATTCATTCCATTTGCTGTAATCTTCATTTTTGTGTTAGGTGGCAACATAGGGATCCTACAAATTTTGCAATTGGAAGCTTCAATTTCAAATATTCCTTTTATTGGTGGGATATGGGCCGTTACAATAGCTGTTACACCTTGGTTGCAGGGGGCAATTGTCTCATTTCTGTTGATACTGTTCTCATATTCTCTCTCAAATATATATAAGTTACAATTAATTACAGTGCCAAAAAATAAATTAATAAAACGCGGGAAAATAAAAATTCATAGTAAACATATAATTATCTTTCTTTTAGTTCTTGCAGTTCTTCTTCCATCTTGGCAATTCGTATTTCCACAATACTCGCTTGGAGCTGCGGACCCAGGGCTGCCAGGGAATCATGTGTCTCTTGTTGGGCCATATTACCCAACCCACCCACCAACTTCATTTATTAGAATGTATAAAAATCTTTCAGCCCAGTCTAACATGACCTATTCCGTCTATTCCAATGATGCATGGTATATTCCTGAGAAATGGGACCCTGGAATTTTGAGTATAGCTCCTCCAGGTGTACCACCATCTCCAGGTTTTTACTCTATTTTTTCTGAAATATTCAGTGAAAACTTGTCCAGTGAAGTGATACCGTTGTCTGAAATGTATGGTGTGAAATATTTTTTCATAGACAATTCCACCACGCAGAACAATACACCGATGATCAATTTTCTTGATCATTCAGGAATGTCTGTCTATTATGCTGGAAAAAATGTGACTGTGTTCGAATCACCAAGTTCTAGTAATATTATAGGGTCAAATTTGCTTATAGGTTATTCAAACGAAAGCAACATTTCTCTACTGGATGCCTATTCTGCCCTAAGGTCTCAGTTTCTGTACCCCTCATTTGTGAATTCCTCTGAGCCGATAAATCTAGAGTTATCCAATGTAACGGGCAGTTCGAATATCTCCCTTATTGATTATCAGGACTTTTTAAGCCAAGAACAAAGAATTCCGGCATTTTTTGGTCCTGAGGCTCAGGGGTTCAGCAATGCAACTTTCATTAGTCTATACAACGACTGGAGTATTTTCAACCCAGGCAACAGATACTATACTAAATATGTTATAAAAAACAATTCTTTCACCATTACACCTGAAACATCTGATCGAGTTTCTACCAACGGAAATGTGAATGTTATATATAAAGTGCCGTTGTTTAACGGAGTTACAGATATTCCTATTCCAGAATATAACAATACAATTGTATCTGTTCACGGTACAATTAGATACTCTGTAAACGGTTCTTCAAATGGTCTGACAATTGGTTTTCCTGCAAATAACGGTAGCTTGGTCAACAATGGCGGATTTACTGTTAACCTTCCGCTAGGAATTAACATGACGGATAATTTCACAGGATTCCTACCCAAGAATTCCCGTACATTTTCTGTGCAATTAAGTGCATCCGCTCTAAATGGAACCTTAAATGTTTCGAAACTTGATATCAATTATACTTACACATACGATGGATCAACATACGTTAATCACAGCAAGGGTATTAACGTTGAATTATCTCAAGGTACTTATAGGATCATAGTTAAAGGTTTGAATAATAATTCGACTTCTGAGACCTTTGAATCAAACGTTGCTGTATCAAGACGTTCTAACTATAATGTGAACCTCGGGAACCTATCGTATCTCACATGGGTCATTATTATTCCGACTGGGCTGGAAAACCGTGCTGTGGTTCCAGTAATAAAAGAATTGCGTTACCAAAATGTATCAGCATCCCTGAGCTTCTATGCAGGAAATGGAACGAGTTATGTGGATATTTCATATAATCCCAACTACCGTTGGTCACATTCCAGCAACCTTAAGTACGTTGGAGCAAACAGTATGGGGATACAAATTTTCAAGGTTGAAGTACCAGGTTACACTGAATTATATGTACATGATTCATATACACTGTTTGTCGTCGAAATTATAGCTTCTGTGATGATTGATGGAATTTTACCCTTAATGATTTTTGTTATATATCCTATGTCGCAGAAGAAAAAAGCAAAAGGAAAATAATAGATTTATACCAATGATGCGCCCAATCTATATATTTTACCCCTTACAATTTTATTCAACCGTAGTATTTTCCCAATAGCTACTATACAGGTCAATAAGAATAACAGATATCTTCCATGAGATATTGCTACCATTGTAATAGCGAACAAATTCCTATTGGATATGGTATTCTTTCCGTCAGATGATAAAAACCATTCGTGAAGTCCCAATTCCCAAATGAAGAAATCTGAAGCATTTAGCGCACTTTTATTCTTCAGGAATGACCTGACTCTCACTAATTCACTTTTTGCGTTTCTTATGAATTCGCGTTTATTTTCCAGATAATCATTTTCCAAAAAATTTAGTCTGCTAGCGCCATTGTGTACTGTATACTTTGTCAGTAAAGTATTATCAAAATACATACTGTGTCCGGAGTCCAAAGATAAGAGAAAAAAGGCGTGGTCGAGTGTGTAGGTTATGCTTTCAATCAATTCAGAATATGACTTTATCAAATTGGAGCTAACTGCCATGGAACTTAAATTGTGTGCACCACCGTTTAATGCCGCATATAAAATTTGTTTAAAGTTAGATGCTAGATTCACAACAATACTACTTTTCAAATGATTCTTATATACCCCTAAATAATTTCCACGTTCGTTGACGCTTATAAACGCATTGTGATAGAAGTAAATATCTTCAGTTTTATCCATCACCTCTAAAAGTCTGTTTATTTTCTCATCAAAGAATAAGTCATCATCCTCGAGAAATACTATCATCTCATTATCGTTTACAACTTTTATTACTTCTACAATCTTCTGACCTAGTCCAGACCTTTCTGAATATATGTTCATTTTAGCAACTTTTGAAATGCTCATATCAATCGTTTCATCTAAAAAATTTTTTATTACTATAATCTCGTAGGTATTCTGTATGATTCCTTTTGCATTTATCGAATTCAAAGCTTTCACTAAAAATTCTTTTCTCGTCATTGCAATTACTAATATCGTAATCTTCAATGGTTATCGAAGTATATTTTACGGAGTTATATTAAATTGCGTTCTAACCGTAACTGGTCAGTCTTGAGTGCATGACACTTGTCATCCAGGTTTTGGATTTCTCCCCTTTCTCACTATGACCTTTGACGTATCCTTTATGAAACTCTTTTCCCTGAGCTTTGACGTGTAATATATGGATGACAGCCTTGCGTATATGTCA
>JAJZXP010000339.1 GCA_021806345.1 Thermoplasmata archaeon
TTTTTTCTCCCTCTGGTACATGGACGAGAACTCATCCTTCACCTGAGAATTCTTCGGGACGAATATCAGGTAGTTTATTTTTCTCTCGTTCAGGGACATGATCAGGTCTTTCGAGTAAAATCCCCGATCGAAGAGTAACAGGTCTATATGGCCCAACATCGATATCAGGAGATCAAGAATTGCTGATATCTCGAATGGCATGTCATTGCCCATGGGTGAAGGTATCGATATTAAGGGAAGCCTCAGATCGCTGTTCACTATGCTTGCTGTAAGATAGGAAAACTTTCCTGTTACGCCCTGATCACCTGTCCAGCCATGTATCCAGAGAGAATCACGATCGCCATAGAAATCCTCATGGGTGTAGTCAAAGGCGATCATGATCGGATCTTTATTCTCAGAGAGGGATTTCCTGGAAAGAGCGGATATGCGTGAAAAGAGTGAATCCCTTATCCCTTTTACTGTATCGTTGGCAGGATAATGTTCTATGGCGAGATGTATGGAATCTGCCCTGTCACCGACGGTCTCTAAATACGTGCTTGCAACTGCAGCTTTCAGGAATTCGCGGTTGAAATGGAATCCATTCAGATATCCGGGATCATGCTTGAGTCTTAGAGCATCGTTGGTGAAGCGTTCTAAAGCGCTCAATGATGTCAGGAGTCTTGTTGGATTGTTCATAGTATTACTAAATATACTGTCCTTCCTATGAATTCTTTAGGGCAATCCACCTTTGCACTTGTTCCGAATCTTGTCACTGTCTTCACAAAGAATCCCTGTATCCCTTCTATCTCGAGTCTGTTCGTTACATTCATTGGTATCTTTTTCATTAGATATCAAATAGATATCTGAAAGCTATAAATAAATATTTTTGTCGATTCGTGGAAGCTAAGAATGAATTATTGTATTATTCAGATAATTATCTTCGGAGATACTGTAATTATAGTAAAAGGTAAATACTCATAACATATTATTTATTGAGTTGTCCAGAAAGAAATCAGTTACCCTGCTTGTCGTCGGCGCTTTAATTATTGCTTCTGTGTTTAGTGCTTTACCTCTCACATACCCCAGTTCTGGACCTTCTCTTCAGCCTCACATTTTTTTAAATCAAAAAAACTCAACTTTCCTTCAAAAGTTCGAAGGACGCGCTCCGGGTAACTTAACGGGAAAAGGGCAACCATATAACTTTAGTAAACTTGGATTCTTCGGAAAAATTCTCTCATACGTATATAACCTTTTTTCCTCGCTGTTTCATTTTATCTCTGGAACAAGCAGTTCCTCAAGTCTTTCCAGTGGATTTTCACCATCCGCAGGTGGGCCTGTATCAATACACGGGTACGTGAGGGACTCCAGTGATAGTAACCGGACGATAACAAACTCTATCCTGTTTGTCTCATCAGGCAATATTTACGTTTCCGTACCAACGAATCTTACTGGTTACTATAATTATACTATGCTGCACCAGGGAAAGGGCACATTAACTTATTTTATCTCAGGCTATAATCCACAAGTGGTAACAGTAAACACCCTAGATCTCTCAAGCTTATGGCTAAACGTGACTCTTACGAAGGCGACAGAATACAATGTTGCTGGATCTACAGAACTTTCAAACGGAACAGCAGTGTCTTATGTGAACGTAACATTCCATAACATTGTTTCAAATTACGAAGTTCAATCAGGACCAACTGGAAATTATTCTGTCAATCTTCCGAATGGAACTTATATAATTGTTGTTTCTAAACCTGGCATGAACAGCACGCCGAGACCTGAAGCTATTAATGTGTCCGGCAATTCAATAAATAATTTTAACATAAAAATAACACCAGAAGTTAGAGCTACTCTTATTATATCTGGTTTTGTTTTAAATAAAGAGATGAAAACTGTTGTAGGTGCAACGGTTGAGCTCATCTCCGGAGATATCATATCCCATTCAAATAGCTACGGTTATTATTCGCTCAGCGTACCTTATGGTATGGATCAAATATTGGCTTTCGCCAATGGTTATGAATCCAACTTAACGACGGTCTATGTAAAGTCTAATCTTAGCAACGTAAACCTGACTCTCGTAAATAAAGATCCTATTTTGGGTGGAGCAAACTCTAGTAACAGAAACCTCACTCAGCTTGGCGAGTCCAATATAAACTATACCGCTGGCCCGTCAAATATTACACTGGAAGGTAACATTAGCAGCACTTTGTTCGATAGGCCCGTTTCAAACACTTCATTTATATTTTATGTAAAAGTGAATTCTACATTATTTTATATAAACTTAACAACCAATTCAACAGGTTACTATGATCTATATCTTTCCTATCCGGGTAATTACAAATTTGAGGTAACATCTTCGATTTATTATTCATACTTTTTCAACATCACAATAAAAGTGAATTCAACGTATAATTTCAGTGTGACTCCACTTCCAGGCTACATTTTTTCTATAACAGGATACGTTAAAGCCGAACTTTCTGGATCCCCTCTTTCAGGATCTCGGGTAGAGCTCTTCAATGGGAACGGAATTCTGTTGGATGTAAATATATCCAGCACAAATGGAAAATATGAAATCTTGGGTGTGAAGGGTCATTATGAACTTATCGCTATGGCATTCGGTTTCAATCAATCACATCCTGTGAAAGTAAATCTTTATAGGAATATCACAGATCTAAACTTTACGCTTAATGTTTCATATTCCATTGGAAACGGCATCGTTCACCTCGGAAATAATTTCAGTAGTGGAATCCCATGGGAAAACGGATTTTCTATTGGGTCCTCTCTTGGCGCGGGTTCTGGCAGTTCGTTTGGAAATGGAGGTGGTCCAATAGCGATCACTTTTCACCTGAAAAATAACACGGGTAGCCTTATCAACACAAACTTTGTGCTGTTTCTCGAAGTTGATTATCAGCGCTATATGTTCGTCAATATTACTAATGAAACAGGTAATTTTACATTGAAACTAAATATCACAGGAAACTTTACGGTATTGGCGGATACTTTATATAATAAAGGAAATCCCACAGTAGTAGATACTCAAAGAGAAAACCACGTAGTTCTAACTTTGCAATCCGTTCCTGTATATTCTGACTGGATAAGGTTAGAAAATTCGTATAGCCAATACTATCCCGGGGATTCAGTCCCGGTGAATTATCTTAACGAGACTTCATTCGTGCTCCCAATACACTATGTGTATAATTCTGTTGATGGTAATGTCACGATTTATCGTTACGTTCTTCCACAGGGAAACTATACGTTCAGCTATTCAAACGCACATTTCGTGCCGAAGAATTTTACATCGAATATTACGAATCATAATGTTACTGTGAATATCTCAGTAAATCCATATTTAATTCAGATAGAGTCGAACTCAACCTCAAGCTGGTATTACGAAATTAATCGTGCAATCAAAAATGAAACAATAGGAAGTCAAGATATTGTTCTACCGGAAGCAAATGGAACATATCTATTTGGCGCTGGCCTAATTCGTAATGGTACGATCTCAATATACAACAAAGACATTGAACTTACCCCTCTGAAAAACATATTTATCGTCAATATGACAATGAAGAACAAGACGTATTCTACTGATAACACCACTACTGTTACCTCACACAGATTCATATATGTTAACGGAAGCATTGATCTTAATCCGAATGACTATGTAAGTTCAGCTGAGTTGTCATTCAACCTTAGCAATGGTAATTTAACAAACTTTTTCTTTTACTATCAGGGCAAAAGCGTGAATATCTCTTTTAGTGATGGGATAATTGAAATGCATAATTACCTTGCAACCTACTCAAATCCAGGATACTTCAATATAACTATAGAGGAAGCAAATGACAATTTTAGTGTACACTATCCTATGATTTTTAGTGTCAACTATGTAAATGTGATAGCCACAGGCAAATATATGTGAGGTGAAATATGGGTTTATTTAGCAGAAGAGATAAGAAGAAAGACAAAAGCTCTCAATCTAATCAATCAGTAGAGCACGTCGTAGAAGTAAAAACAATTGGAGATATAACTCCTGTAATAGAAACAAGAAAACTCATCGGAGACAACGAGTACAAGAAGGCAATCATACTAGCCTACAACTCAGCAAAGTCAGATTATTTGAGGTATTTTTCAGAATCCTCGGTTGAAAATGAAAGTAATAGGTATTTCTTTATACGTTCCATGAAGCAGTTTGGAATTGAAATTCCAGAAACTGGATATGTAGACAATCACGCGATAATTAACTCTGTTTCTATGACTCCAAAACTTGATCAGGAGAAACTGAATCAGTTCAACGCACTGAAAAAATTGGCCATGTTTTATCTGGATCTATATGAAAAAGCAAAATTTTCAAAGAATCCTGCCATAGATGGGGATACCATTGTAAAGCGATTAATCGACATATACAACTATATGGATATCGCAAAACTATATTTTCCAGACGTGGAGAAACGTGCAGGAACGGAGGATTAAGTTGTTATCGGTCGGTGCAATTATATCTGCATTCTTTAATGCCTGGTTGCTCAACATAGAGAACAATCCACTCATTCTCCTGCATTTCGTTGTGCCAATAATCATGATATTCCTTGCGGTTCTCGCTCTTGGATACAGGTCAAAAAGAACAAAACTAGATAACCTCCCGCAGATTGATCAAAGGAAAGAAAAATTTGTGATACCCAATGATTTCTTGAGTCGGGAAGTAGAATCCATAAACAAGGAAGATTATAGGCATTTCCTTGATCCGATGATTGATGATCTTTTGAATATGGATACAATATTAAAAGAGCTTAACGTCTTCAAAAAACGTTTCTCAAAATATGAAAGGATGAGTCAGTCAAACAATCCAAAAAGAAGAGAAATGGGGCTTAAAGGAGAGAGGCAGGTTTTCGATGACATTCTTAAACTTTACAAGAGAGCTGGCGACCTAAAGTTTACATCAGTTGAAGTCGAAACTAGGGAAAAAGGAAGGATTCTATGAGTAAGTTGGAGCAATTGGATTTGGATAGTGTAAGGGATAGCGTGAACAGAGTTGAGAATGCGATAGGAAAGAAAGTGATTGGATCAGAGAAGATAGTACGATTTATGTTCATTTCTCTGTTGAGTGGAAATCACATGTTATTGGAAGGTGTCCCGGGATTGGCCAAGACAATGCTTGCTAGCGAGTTCGCGAAGA
>JAJZXP010000345.1 GCA_021806345.1 Thermoplasmata archaeon
TGAAGAAAAAGCAGGAAATAATGTCACAGCTATATTAGGGGGAGGGGGGGCTTCTTCCATTGGAACTCATGGAATTATCTTGGGTTTAGAAATATACCCTTTGGTGAAACCTTTTCTCGTCTCTATGAGAACTTCTGTTCCGATCTTTCTGTGTTCTCTTCTAACATAACCTAATCCTATACCTTTTTTCAAGGTTGGAGAGATTGTCCCGCTTGTAATATAACCAATATCTTCATTCTCAAGATTGTGTATTTTACTTCCATGCCTTGGGAAGGAATTTTTATCATCCATAACGAAACCTCTAAAAATTAACTCTGGCTCATTATTTTTTAAAAGAGAGTCCCTTCCAATAAAATCATGATCCATATTAACAATAAAAGATATTGATGATTCATATGGATTTTTATCACTATTAAAATCCTGCCCTGATAAAAGCATTCCTTTTTCCATCCTGAGTGTGTCTCTTGATCCTAACCCACAAGGACCACCACCCACTCCCTTCAATTCCATTATGATATTTTTCCACAAATCTTGAACCAAATCATTTTCTAAAATTATTTCACACCCCTTTTCCCCTGTATACCCTGTACCGGATATTATCATACTATTTTTTTCGTAAAATTTCATAAATTCCGGAAATTCTAATCCAAGTTTGTTTAGAATTATATTGCTCATTTTTCCCTGAATAGCCAGGCAAGAGAGATTGTTGGATTCGTTTTTAATTTTCACATCCCCTTGAATATTTTCAAATATATGATTAAAAATAATATCAATCATTGAAGCGTTAGGTACACAAAGAAATTTTTCATTATTGAATTTATAAATAATAGTATCATCAATCATTTTTCCATCTTCATTCAGAAAAGCTGAATAAACACACTGGCCATCTTTTACTTTTCCAACATCTGTCGGAAGCAATCTCATCAATGTTTCTTTAGCATCCTTTCCTTCTATGAAAATATCTCCCATATGGGATACGTCAAACACTCCACATTTTTCTCTCACATAATTATGCTCCTTTATTATTGACTCATAATACAGTGGCATATCCCAACCATGAAAATTCACCATATTCGCTCCTAATTCCCTATGGTTTTTATTTAGCTCAGTTTTCATAGAATCATTCAACATCTTTACACCTCCAGTGGAAATCTACCCCTCTCCCCCTTGGTAACACTCAAAAAGTATTCATGTATTTTCGTGTTTTCTGTTAATTCCGGGTGAAAAGTCAACCCTATAATATTATCTTTCCTAACCATTATTGGTTTCTCTCTTAGGGTTGCCATAACTTCGCATCCACTCTGATTTAATATAGTCGGAGCTCGGATAAAAACAGCTGGAAATTCACCTATATATTTTATATCAACATTCTCAATAAACGAGTCCCACTGTCTTCCATAACCATTTCTCTGAATTTCGAGATCCATGAGTCCCATGCCTCTCACTCTTGAATCATTAGTATTCTTGCTGAGAATTATCACACCAGCGCATGTTCCCATGATGGGCATACCATCCAAAGCCATTTCAACCACCTTATCGTATATTCCACTTTCCATCATCAATTTATAAATCGTTGTGCTTTCTCCACCTGGTATAATCATTCCATCTAAACTCTCAACTTCGGATTTACTCTTTACTTTGCAAATTTCTACTTTGTCATAGGTTCTAATCTTTTTTAAAGTGCTCATATGCTCTTCAACATCGCCCTGGTATCCTACAACGCCAATTTTCACAGAAGGTAATGATAATCCGCGTTGATATTGTTTCCTATATTTAAGGTGAAATCGGAAATTTATTAAGAAAAGATTTGATCTGCATTTGTTGGAAGAAAGTAAAATTGAAGAAAGCATTAAGCAGCCAAAAAGGGAGATTAGAGTCGGAAGACTTTTTTTATTTTTTTTCTTAACCGAACTCATTATTTACGTTGTTATTTCATCTTTAAATTTTTCAAACCCATCTGAGTTAAGCGCTTTCAACCACAAACGGAACACTATTGACTCAGAAAGTTACTTTCTAATGGTATTTTCTATATTTAAAAACAATTTTACAATAGCTTCCATGGAAGTTATACCCGTACTCGGTGTTATACTTTATTCACTTGTTACCTTCGATACAGCATATGTTCTTGCAATAGAAGGAACAGGCCACGGGATATCTGGATTGGTTTATTTTCTATCTTTAGGCCTCTTGCCTGATACATGGCTGGAAATTCCAACGTATGCAATTGCCTGCAGTATTGGAACATACATCATATATTATTTAATAAAAGACAGAAGAATGCTAAGAATGAAATGGAAAAAGATACTGTCTCTGTACGGTTTTGTTGCACTGGAACTTCTTATTGCAGCTATGTTTGAATCATATGAGATTGTGATTGAAAGATCCTATTCTGCACCGTATGATATTATTTACACATTAATGATGTGGATACCTGCCATTCCGGTACTTGTTTTACTAGTGGTCCTATTCAGGAAAATAAATCTGATGGGCGGAAAAAACATGGAAGAAAATAAGGAATCCGAAATCCAAAATTAAAACAGATTTATATATTTATATGGAACAGCATCCCCATAACAATACTTCACTCTGTCGTGAGAAGACTTTACCATGGCTATTTCCTCCTTTGCTTTTTCCACACTGATCTTGTCCGTCAGTATCTTCATCATTAATTCTGCGACCCACTTCATATCATCTTTATTAAACCCAATTCTCGTTAATTCCTGTGATCCCATTCTAATTCCACTGGGATTCTGGGAATTCTTGTTGTGGTCCACAGGTATAAGATTCTTGTTTAGAATCACGTTGTTCATTTCAAGTTTTTCAGCCACATCTTTCCCCCCTCCAAATTTTCTGACATCAGCCACAACAGTGTGGGATTGTGTAAAACCCAGTCTTTCGCCAAACACATCCATCCCCAGTGTGTTTAATTCCTCAGCAAGTGCCTTTGCATTTTCGATTATTGCAGAAGCATAAGACTCCCCAAACTCAAGCATCTCTGCGAGAGTAACCCCCAGGGCTGCCATAGTGTTAAGGTGATGGTTACTTAGAACGCCGGGAAAAATACCTTTTTGGACTCTTGTCCAAGACTTTTCATCAGTATTTCCAACAACAGCTCCATGCTGTGGACCGGGTAGAGTTTTATGGGTCGAGCCCGTTATTAGGTCTGCACCTTCTCTGAGTGGATCCTGGAATTTTTTCCCCGCAATTAATCCCAGCACGTGGGCACCATCAAACCAAACCTTGCAGCCCACTTCCTGGAATGTATCCTTCAGCTCCTTTATAGGTGCCGGGAAAAGGAAAACAGATTGGCCAAATAGGCATAATTTAGGTCGATTTTCAAGAATGACCTTTCTTGCGCCATCCACATCTATGGTCATCGTTTCTTCATCAAAGGGATAATTTACAATGTCCAGTCCTCTGAATCCCAGGGCGCCAAATTTTGCAGCACTTATATGACCCCCGCCTGAAAGATCAGGAGCACATATTTTTTCCATTGGTTTTGTCAGGCCGAAAATAACACCCATATTTGCATTTGTTCCCGATACAGGACGCGGGTCGAACTGTGGTGCGTTAAAAAGTTTTTTCCCCAGTTCCGTTACCTTTTCTTCCATTTCGTCTACAAAGTAATTTCCCTGGTAGTATCTCTGGTGTGGAAGGCCTTCAGCATATCTGTGACCAAAATCTGTTAACAGCATTTCCATTGCCAGTGGACTCATTATATTTTCTGAAGCTATTAATGGTATTGAATTCTTAAACAGGTCATTGTTTTTTTTAGCAAACTCTCTAATTTCCATTGCATCCTTCAGGAATTTTTCCATAATAGTCCATGTGAAGGAAATATATAATTTAGTGGTTTCATTCAGCAAAAGAAAAAGTGCTGTTGTCTATTTTCCTGAACCTTGGACAACTCAAAATAGATACAACTTATGAAAAATTAAACATTGACCGTATCACAAACAATTAAACATTGTATAAAATATACCTGTTGCCGCAGTGATGAATTTAGCCAAAGCTGAAATTTGATGAAAGACAGGCAGACTGAGCGGTTCTTTTTATTTTCTTAAAGTTTCGGCAGCGAATGAATTTCTCCCATCATGATCTGCCTGAAAAGCTGTTGCTAAGATATCTGAACAATCTTGCCACAAACGTGAAAATCGTCCGATATTTAGCAATGAAATTAATTATCTAACTCTCTCTAATGAGAAAGAGCCAAGATCAAACGTTTGATTCTTATTATAAACTTCTACCCACTCTCTGGTTCTTACATTTGGAAGTCCTACGACTTTTAAGTACTGTCTGGAGTTAACCAGTTTAAACTCAATCGTGCCGTCCATAATGTAACTGATAGTTTCAAACACCTTTTGGTCAAAGAGACCATCCTCAAGCAGATATAACGCTGCGCATCTGCTTGCTTTTCTCTTCTGGGTAAATTGCTGTGTAAATTTCATGAACACCTTTTCCTCAAATTGCGGCACAAAAGCTGTGAGAGAGATGAAAAGCATCCTGTAGTAGGGATAGGTTTTAAGGATTTCCGTCTCCAGGACCTCAATGGACTTCAATATCACACTTAAATTTGAAATTGAATCCACAATGATTGCTTTCTTGGATGGAGACTGCGTCTGAATGGATTTTGAATAGATATCCACAAACCTTATGAGGCCTTCGTCTTCAAACCCATCAACAACTTCAGGTTCAACATTTAAATTTCTGGCCGTGTCATATTTGATCTGTGAAATATCCCTATCAGCCGAAACTATGATTACTGGAATATTTTCCTTTATGGAATTTGCAACAAAGTTTGTTCCTAGAATGTCCTTTGAAGTGAACGGTGCGCCAAACAGTACAATATTTGAAGGAACGGGAACCCCACCTAGCAAGAGTTCGTCAACCTTTGGAACTCCGCTTGATATTTTCAAGTTAGTTCTCTGAACAGTGGAAACCATTGACTGAGTCGGTTTTGCAAGTTCAAGCGCTCTCTTTGCCTCTTCAGTTTTTTGAGTTCCTGATGCATTCTCCACCTTAACCAGACCCTGTAAAAGAGATTCCACCTCTTTCTTCTTCTCCTCAGCAAGCTTTATTTGTTTTTCCAACGATTCCCTGATTTGCTGGAGTTCGCTTATTTTAAGACTCAAATCCGTGCTTTCCATCAGTACCTTCTCCCACATATGTTCCCGAAACAACCCAGGATGGTGTATCAGGATCAAATGGTTCCATTCCGTCAACCATATGATCCTTTAAAGCTTTTTCATTCATCTCTATACCTAAACCCGGTTTACCTGATAACTTAAAGTGACCCCCTTCTAATTCATACCCGGATTTTAGAAGATTTCTTTTCCATTCGGGCCATGATTCTTCAAAACTCTCTTGAATCAGGAAGTTTCCTATTGTAGTGTCAAGATTCAGGGTTGCTGCGGTTTGAATTGGTCCAAAGGCGTTATGATATGCCATTGGAATGCCCCAAGCATCCGCAATTGATGCCACCTTGAACGACTCTAAAATTCCCCTAGTATTGGTAACATCGGCCTGAATTATGTCAACCTTTCCTTCCACTATATTTCTCATGAAATCTCTTGCATTGAGTACCCTTTCACCAAGGGCTACTGGCGTGGTCAGTCCACTTCTAAGTTCTTGCAGTCTCATTTCAAGTTCAGGATGCAATGGCTCCTCATAGAAGAAACAGTCATATGGTTCCAGTATGCTGGTTGCCTTTCTTGCAGCTTCAAAAGAGAATCTTCCGTGGAATTCAATCAGAAGATCCAAACTGTCTCCAAAAGCCTCCCTCAGGCTTGAAACAATTAATTCAGCATTTTCCAGCCCTTTTTTATTTATAGTATCATAGTTATTGGCGAAAGGATCAAATTTTACAGCATCAAAACCCTTATCTTTAATGGCCTTGGCACTGTCCACAAATTGTTCCTCAGTTACGCAGTCTGAATACCATCCATTGCTGTATGCCCTAATTCTATCTCTGGTCTTCCCCCCCAGGAGGTTGTAAATTGGCTCTCCACAACTTTTACCAACTATATCCCAGCATGCCATTTCAACCGCGCTTAATGCAGATGTGGCCTCCATAGACCTGGAGACATAGAAAGAATGCTTGTAAAATTCCATTGAGTTTCTGTAAATTTGATTAACATCTTTGTTTAAGAATACTCTCCTAACCTCGGAAACGCTTTCTTTTACGGGTAATGTCATAAACGTTGTTGGGGCCTCACCATATCCAAACAGGCCATCATCCGTAATCACCTTCACCATAATCATGGTGGAACTCCAAGGCGAAGATTTCTCATTTTTTTTCTCACTTATGTTAAAAATTTCAACTTCTTTTATTTTCCCCGACATTATAGATCATATTTCATTCATGTTTAAATCTTTGATTGTCAGTTTGAATTAAAAGGACAAATTAATAATTGCTTCAAGAATTAATAGAATTCAGTTCACACCGACAGTAAATTAAACTCACCATTTCAAGTCTTAATGAATAAAACACAAGGCACTCTGTTGACAACCAGAATCAAAAATAAATAAATGTTATATATTGATAATAAACATTACGTTTTCATTGGAAAGAACATTAATCATATCAGAAAAAGCAGATGCAGGGAGAAGGATTGCGTACTTTCTTTCTGAGGGAAAGTCAAAACAGAAAAGAACAAAGAATCTGAACTATATTGAATTTGAAGATGAGAAAAACGGTTTTTATCTAGTGCCACTTAGCGGGCACATAGTTGAAATAGACTTTCCAAGTTCATTTAAGGATTGGAATCTTGAAAAACTGAGAGATCTGATTGATTCGGGATTGATACACAACGTTAAGAATAAAACAGCATCCGAAAGTTTAAAGTCGCTCTCTGAAAACGTCACTAAGATAATTATCGCAACAGACTATGATAGAGAAGGTGAGTTGATAGGAACTGAAGCCTTAGACATAATCCTAAATCAAAATAAATTCAACGGAGAGGTGAAAAGAGCAAAGTTCAGTGCACTGACTGGAAAAGAGATCAAGGATGCCTTTGGGAATTTGATACAGGTGGATTACAACCTTTCAAAATCTGCGGAAGCGAGGGAAGAAATTGACCTTTACTGGGGAGCTGCACTTACAAGATTCTTTTCCCTCATCACAAACAGATTAGGTAGGAACTTTCTATCCATTGGAAGAGTACAAACACCAACACTGGCTCTTGTTGTAAAGAGAGAAAGGGAGATACAGAGCTTCGTTCCAGAAAAATACTGGGAAGTGAAGGTAGACTTTCTAAAGGACGATATTTTCACTGGAAAATTAAAGGAAGGACGATTAAAAAATCAAAACGATGCTCAAAAAATATTAAAAACAATAATAGGTAAGGATGGTAAAGTCGTCGAATTTACAAAGGGTATGGAACGGATATACAAACCTGCACCATTCAGCACAACAGAGTTTATGAGGGAAGCTTCCAGAATAGGAGTAATGCCTTCGCGAGCAATGAAAATTGCAGAATCGCTTTATGTGAAGGGTTTAATCAGTTATCCCAGAACTGACAACACAGTATATCAGAGGAGCATCAATTTAAAGTCAATTGTTGAAAAACTAACCAGGGGCAACCTGTCAAAGGAGGCAAAAATGGTTTTGGGCCAGGAGAAAATAATACCTTCAAGAGGTAAGAGAGAAACTACAGACCATCCTCCAATTTATCCCACAGAGGTTCCAAAAACAGGATCCTTAAGAAAGGACGAAGAAAAAGTTTACGAGTTAGTGGTACGACGATTCCTGGCCACTCTCTATAGGGAGGGTGAAAGAGAGGTAAAAAAAGCGATAATAAATATTAATGGCTACGATTTCGAAACATCTGGTTCAAGAATAACTTATCCAGGTTGGCTCGAAATATATACATACAGAAAATTCAACGATATTTTTCACCCGGATTTAGCTGTCGAAGAGAATGTAAAGGCTGAAAATTGGAGGTTAGAAGAGGGAGAGACAAAGCCACCATCAAGATACGACATGGCATCACTGATCAAGGAAATGGAAAATTTAAACCTCGGAACAAAGAGCACAAGGCACGATATTATAGATAAGCTCCAGAATCGTGGATTCATAGAAGGTAATCCAGTCAGGCCAACACCACTGGGATTCTCTCTAATAGACGGGATTATGTCCGTGGATTCTAAAATTTCAGAACCAGGGATGACCAGTGAACTGGAGGAACTGATGAACAAAATAGCTGCGGGGGAGATCTCAGAAGAGACAGTAGTTGGTTCCTCCAAGGAAATGCTTTTGAAAGTATTAGAAGAGTTGGGCAACAAAAAGGAGCAGATTGCAAAGGTTATAAGAGGGGCACTAGAAAGTGGCATAGTCATCGGAAAATGCAGAATTCATGACACTCCTATTCAGGCTATAAAAATAAAGGACAGCATAAGATTCAAATGTGAAAAAGAGGGATGCGCTGACTTTTACCAAAAAATAAGAGGTCTAATCAAACCATCTGAAGAGAACTGTCCTGATTGTGGAAATCTGGTTGTTCAGGTGATTAGAAGAGGGCAATCTCCGGAAAAAGTATGCATTAACACACTTTGTTCTTTCAACGCAAACAAAAGAGATATGGGAACCTGCCCCAAAGATGGAGGAAAATTGGTGGTGAGACAATCAAGGTATGGAAAAAGATTCATAGGATGTTCGAACTATCCAAAGTGCACACAAACATATACCCTACCACAAAAGGGTGAAGTAAAAGTGACAGGAAAGAGTTGCCCATCTTGCGGGGCACCCGTAGTGATGGTTGGTTTTGGTGAGAACTTCAGGGAAGTGTGCACAAATATAGGATGCGATACAAATAAAAGGAATAATGAGAAGAAGACAAAAACTGGGACTGCACGACCTAAAAAGACAAATACCAAAGGGAGAAAATCAACCGGTGTAAAGAAGGCGAAGTCAGTTGGATAGAAGAATAATAAGTGAAACTGGAACGGCAATCCTATTCGTGATTGCTTCCCTTATTGGCCTAGTACTTGCACTTGAGCTGGAATCCATATCTCCGACGAATCCGTCTCAGAATACCACGGCGGGACTTGGGTACGTAATTTATTTCATAATTGCAGTTGTTTTGATGTCCATTTTGATAATTGTGATTTCAAAAAAGAAGAAAATGGGCATTCTAAGAATTATATTCGTATTATCAATGGTATTCGTAATTTTTATAGTATCTTCATTGCTTTATGCCCTTCTTCCCATAACCAACGATGAGTATTACGTGTTGATTTTTGGGACGCCCATCCTGTTTCTCTATCTTCTCCTTTTCAAACAAAATTGGATAATACTGAATATTGCTGGAGTACTAACTTCAGCAGGCCTTGCAGCGGTATGGGGTATCGATCTTGGGGTATACTCGGCCATAGCCTTGATGATAATTTTTGCTGTCTACGATTATATAGCAGTTTACAAAACAAAGCACATGCTTGATATTGCCCGTGCCTCAACAGACTCGAATATGCCATTATTTTTTGTAGTTCCTGAGAAGAGAGGTTTCGACATGAAGGATGTGGATATAGATAAACCATCGGAGGGAGAAGAAGGAGAAAGAAGGGGTGCAATAATGATAGGCTTTGGAGATATAGCAATTCCAAACGTCATGGTAATCTCCTCTTTTCTGTACGGCAACACCATACAGTTCTTTGTACTTCCGCTATTCGGAGGAATTGTAGCGATGTTCATTCTTTTCAGTTTTATAAAAAGGCCCGCGCCTGGACTTCCTTTTCTCAATACCGGGGTTTTATTGGGTTTTGCAATTGCTGTTCTTCTCAGGTTTGTTTTTTAGTCCTGTCACTTTTCAAGGAAGTTGTATTTTAACAGGTATCCGTAGCAAAAACCCAGAACGGGAGGAACGAGATCAACGAAAGGGACAACGAAAAGGATTGAGATCATTCCCAGTATGGGGGCACCGGAAACTTTTCCAAATTTCATAAAATTAATCGCCAAGTAAACATTTGCCAAGGCAATCAAAGCAATTCCCACAAGGCCTAACATCCAAGAAAGTAGGACATAATTCAAATTATACCCTCCGTGGACTGCCCATATAATCATCAGCAGAATTGCAATTATCAAAATTGTTGAACCGAGACCGTATATTGAAAGCATGTTACTTTTCCAGTTACGATTCATTGACACCCCAAAGGCTCTTGAATAGTATCTAAGGCCAAGAAAGCCAAGAAAAAGTGCAACAAATATGAACAGAATTGGCAAAGAGTATGTGGACTGAACATTGAAGGCGCTGTTCCCAAAAATAGTCCCCGTCAGAATTCCCGCAACCAAGTTTGGTTCAAAAAATGTCATATACAATACATTTCTGAAGAATAGGAGGATAAATATTCCAAAAAAGGAAACCATTGAACCCTTCAGCATGTTGGACGCAACAATCCCTTTTTTTGTGTCATCCAGATTAATTTTTTGGTTCAGGGACACACTTAATTGTTCAAGCTCCATGAAACTTTAACATTGAATCTTATTTAAAATTATTTGATTACTAAAAATGATAATTTAACGTTTTCATTTTACCTTTTTCTTTTTACTGTTTTTCATCATTTCGTTTATTCTTTTTAGGGCCGTCTCCATCTGAGGATCTGCATTCTTGCTCCAGTCATCTGGGGTTATCTCAACCATATCAGTCGGATCAGTTCCATAATTTTCAACTCCAAACCCAACATCTTCAAAGTTTATTCCAAATCTCGGTTGCGTTACCATAGTTCCATCTGCCAACTTCCTCTCCGGGCTTATCCCAATCACACCCCCCCATGTTCTTGTGCCGATTAAAGGTCCGAGGCTCAGGAGTTTGAACGAATGACTGAATATGTCACCATCCGATCCGGCATTTTCATTGGTCAGTGCAACAATTGGGCCACCAATTGAATATGATGGAAAGGGAGAATCTTGCCCCTTTCTGGGATGTGTAAATCCGAGCCTTTCCCTCAGCAGTTTCTCCAAGATCAATTGAGATACGTTACCTCCACCATTAAATCTGACATCCACAATAAGACCTTCTCTTGTGAATTCCCTAATATACAGCTTGTAAAACTCTGCCAGCCCATCCATCATCATATTCGGAATGTGGAGGTAACCAACTTTTCCGCCTGTTCTATCGTGGACAAGTTTCCTGTTTGCTTCAACCCAATCTCTGTATCTCAAATACCTGTCATCAGGTATAGTCTCCAAATATGAAGAATACCTCTTGCCGTTTGAATTCAGGGCATCAATTCTGACTTTCTCATGTCCAAGTCCCAAAAGTGCCCTTCCAATGGGTTCAGATTTTGGGTCGAAGTCAGTTCCGTTGAGTGAAACAATTTCATCACCTTCCCTTAAACCTGAGAGAAGCAGAGGACTCTTTTCATTTTCATTTGATATGTCCCCCCCGTAAATCTTTTCAATCACTAAGTGATTATTTTTAGCAACAAAATCTGCTCCAAGATGGCCTATTTGAATAACATCAAGATCTGAATAGTCTCCACCAGTTTCATAGCAATGCGAGGTTCTGAATTCTCCTTGCATTTCCCTGATTATTTCCGAAAGTTCAAACCTCGAGGTTATGTTATCGATCAGAGGTCTGTACTTATTATAAATTATTTCTCCATTTTTCTTTGAAAATTCCTCATTCCAGAAGTAACTTGTAGCTAGGAGCAAAGTTTCCTCAAACATTTGCTTCCATTCGGATTTAAGATCAATTCTCATTTTTACATCATGCATCCTCAATTCCTTTCCCTTCTGGTATCCAGTAATCAAAGGGGTTTTTCCCTTTGGTTCAAATCTTTTCAGTCTATTCTTTTCTTTTCTCACCAGTAAAGTTTCTCTATTTCCAGAAACCTGATAATCGATAACCCCACTATCAATTTCCTCTTCTTTCATCTCAGAGAACTGGTAAAATGAAAGTTTTCCATTATTTTGATTTCCATTTGTACTTGAGGAAATCAGTCCCTTAGTAGCATAAGACATGTATAATAGTCCCCCTGGAACAGCCGTCAGCATCGAATAATTTCCAGCTTCCAGCTTGATGGTCTCCGTTACCTTGATTTTTCTTTCTGCATTTCCTTCCAGTTTGAATTTTTCCGGAAGAATATCAACTGGAGAAATATTCTCTCCTGACAAACTGGTGAAATATATCTTTGTCATTCTCGGGAAGGAGTAGTTAAAAGTTGCCCTGTCATTTACAGGATCAAAAGTTCTGTCTGAAAGGTAATAGAGAAATTTTCCATCCAGATCAAAGCTTGGGGAAAAGTCATTACCAGTCTCTTCTGTTACGTCTACAATTTTTCCATCATTCACATTAGCCATCCTTATTATTGCACCCTCCCTCTGGCCAAAACCGCCAGTGAGGTATGGATATGTGTATGCCAGCGTGTCACCAGTATGACTCCATACAACTTCCCTTATTTTACCGGCTTTGCTAGTGTCCAGCCGTTTCTTGCTCCCATTTTCTGTGTCGGCAACGTATAAATTGAAATTTATATCTGTAAATGCAATATATTTTGAGTCTGGGGATGGAAAAATGCTATCAATCAATCCAACACCTTTCGCTATTTCCCTGCATTCGCTCAAATACGGCAGTTCTGTCAGGCAAAGAACCTCTTCCTTCAGATCCTGCCTAACGTAAGCGATCTTACCACCATCCAGTATCTTTACCTGTCTTACCCTTCCCTTTGACTTGATCTCAAGTTTCGGACTAATATGTTTGGACGACAAAAATCCATGGCCTCTTGCCACCAATGAGTAAATTTCGCCATTTTTATCTAAGGAATACTCCTCAAGAAAATCTTTCATTTTGGAAAATTTTGGTTCGGGCATCTTGACGCCGGAATTCATCTTTATCTTTATTTCCGACACTCTTCCGGTGGATGGGTCCATCACAAACAACTCTCCAGCCATTGAAAATAAAATAGATTGTCCGTTTGATGAAAGATGCCTTGGATAATGTTCCTTAAAGTTAGTATGCTTCTTAAGGTCATTTCCGTCAAGTTCTATTGAATAAATCTGACCCCAACCTTCGTGGTCAGAGACGAAATAGAGTCTCTTGCCTGAAACACAGGGGGATGATACATGTCCTGGCAGATCAACTATTTTTTTAAATTGATTTCCTTTTTTACAGCTCCAGATAACACCCTTAGTTCCGCCCTTGTACCCTTTCCAGTGTGGCATATCGTAGGTAAATCTTCCAATTATAGTATAGTCCTCGGAGTAAAGAATATGGGATGCTGGACCCAGATTCAACGGACTGAGTGAAAGATCCTTTAAGTTCAGTTCGTACAGATGAATCATAGCTCCAAAGGGAGAATAGGCATCTGTTGATATTATGGGAAAATTTTTTTTCCAACCGGCAATATCTGTAAACATTCTCCTGGGAACACTTTTTCCGTTTAGATAGGTCACCCTTCTCACGACACCGGTCTTTCTGTTATAGTGATACATATCTGCAAATGAAGCGTCCTTTCCCGTCATGGATCTGAAAATTATATCATTCCCGTCAGGAGAGAATCTAGCGTTGTTAATGACGCCCATTTCCGATACCACAAGACTTGAATTTCCACTTTTCAGGTCAAAAATCCATATTCCGTCATTTGAAACAAAAAGACCCTCATCTTTCCCTATGTCAGGGGAATGCTTATAGAATTCCATTTTACCCTAACACAACAATATTATTTAGTTATTTAGTACTTTTAAAAAAGGTTATTAATAAATCAGTGCAAAAAAACTCTTTTACCTGTAAAATAGAGTGAAATTCCACTTTTCTTGCATTCCTCTATAACATCCATATCTCTGATTGATCCTCCTGGTTCAACAATTCCCTTAATTCCATATTCTGCTGCTACCTGAACATTATCAGAGAAGGGAAGGAACGCGTCCGAGGCCATAAGGGAACCTTTTGCATTTTCCCCTGCTTTCTTACAGGCAATTCTTGTAGCCTCCACCCTTGAAGTCTGTCCGGCACCCACACCAACAGAAACTCCATTTTTTACAAGAACTATGGCATTGCTCCTGCAGTGAGCTACTATTTTCCATGCAAAATCTATGTCATCTTTTGAAAAAGCTATTTCGCCTTCATTCAGTGTGGAAATATTGTCCAGGGAGGTATTCATATTGGATTGTTCAAGAACACCATTAAAAATTGTTTTAAAGTTACTTTCTGGCCCCTTTCCACTGTATCGTATCAATCTCAAGTTTTTCTTCTTTACAAGTTTATTGAGAGCGCCTTCAGTAAACTCTTTTGCAATCAGGATTTCAACAAATAGATCTCCCATGGAAGCCACAACACTCTCATCTGCAATACCGTTAATGCAAATTACAGACCCGAAGGCAGATTCACGATCGGCATTTATTGCAAGTTTGAGTGCCTCTCCCAAATTCTTTCCAGTTGCTGAACCGCAGGGAGTGTTGTGTTTTATTACAACTGCAAATGGTTTGGAAAACTCTAGGACTGTCTCGATCGCAGAAGAGGAATCTACATAATTGTTATATGACATTTCCTTTCCGTGGAATACATCCATATGGCCAAACTCGTCTTTTTCATAGAGTATGCCAACTTGAGACGGGTTTTCACCATATCTCAGTCTCTTCCCATTGCTGAGTTCAAGAAATTTTGTATTCTTTCCTGACAATCCTTCCAGGATTTGTAAATCATATTTTGAGGTATATCTGAAAGCTTCTACTGCCATTTTTCTTCTTAAATCCATGGAAATGGTTCCAGTCTCAGACAACTCTTTTTGGGCGACTGAATAATCTTCTTTATTTTTCAAAATTGTAACTCGTTCCCAATTTTTTGCTGCAGCTCTTATAAGTGAGACCCCTCCAATATCAATATGTTCTGACTTCTCCTCATCATTTCCGTTCTTGTAGGATTGAAAATCATAAAGATTGCACAGAACAAGATCAATAGGTTTTATTCCTGCAGCCTTAATTTCTTCCATCTGTTCACCAGAATCCTTAGCAAGGATACCCGCAAAAATTGCGGGATGAAGTGTTTTTACCCGCCCGCCAAGCATTTGGTCAAAACCAGTAAGTTCGTTTATGCTCTTACAGGAGATACCACTTGATTCCAGGAATTTTTTTGTCCCTTCTGAAGCATATACTTCATCAACAAATTTGTTTATGGATTTCAAAAAAACATCAGATCCTTCCTTGTCCGTGAGTGAAGCAAGAACTCTCATAATGACCTAACACATCATTTCAAATATTCTTTTAGATCGTTTTTTTATAATTACCTTTTAAAAAATATTACTGAGAGTTATAATTTATTTGAATTTGTAATTTAGTTTTTAAGTTAACAAAAGATTTTATAAAAATAAACTCTTGCCGTATTGAATTTAACATGGCAAGAAACATTGCAGTTGAAACAATCAATCAGGTTCCGACACACAAAAGAGCAGTAGAACTTGTTGAACGAAAGGGAATTGGCCATCCAGATAGCGTTTCAGACGGAATTGCTGAGGCAGTTAGCAGAGAACTTAGCAAATATTACCTTAAGCATTTTGGTAAGATATTACATCACAACACAGATCAGGTTGAACTGGTAGGAGGACAATCGGCACCAAAGTTCGGAGGAGGCGCAGTTCTAGACCCTGTTTATATACTTCTCAGTGGAAGAGCAACGACAACAGTAGATGGAGACAGAATACCAGTTAAGGCAGTAGCAGTAAGAGCAGCCAAAAATTATCTTCAGGAGAATTTCAAACATCTTGATATGGATGGAGATGTAATGATTGATTCCAGAATAGGTCACGGTTCAGTGGATCTCAGGGAAGTTTATGATACAACTAAACACAGAGCAAACGACACCTCCTTTGGAGTTGGATTTGCACCATTCACTGATACAGAGAGATTGGTAAAGGGAACTGAAAAATTTATAAACGGAGACCTAAAGAAAAAGTTACCCGCAATTGGATATGATATAAAGGTTATGGGATACAGGCAGGACAGGACTATCAATTTAACAGTTGCAGCCGCCTATGTAGATAAATTTGTAAAGGATAGCAATGAATACTTCGCAATCAAGGAGGAATTCCAGAAACTGGTAGAAGACAACGCATCTAAGATTTCAGATGAGGATGTAAAAATTTTCATAAACACTGCAGATAAGGATGGAAACAAAATAACAAGCCACTATCTTACAGTAACAGGTTTATCAATGGAGAATGGGGACGATGGTTCCGTAGGAAGAGGAAACAGGGTAAATGGAATAATCACTCCATATAAACCAATGAGTATGGAAGCCGCAGCAGGTAAGAATCCCGTAACACACGTCGGAAAGTTATATAATGTTCTTTCAAACAAGATTGCGGAGCATGTCGTTAAGGAAGAGGGAAATGACGTAATCGAGGTTCTTGTAAGAATAGTTTCCCAAATCGGAAGAAGTATTGACAATCCTCATGTTGCCAATGTTCAGGTAATATACGCAGATAACGTAGATCCTTCAAAGCATAAGAAGAACATTGAAGCTATTGCAGATTATGAGCTTGAACACATATTCGACTTAACACAGGGATTTGTAGAAGGAAAAATACCAACATTTTAATTTTTTACACCTAAAATTTTAACTTCCCGTCCTACTATTTGTAAAATTGAATAAGATTTTACATTAATAATCAATTAGTACTCTATGTCAGATCAAAACGTTTCGGTCAATGTAGTTAATGATGGAACTTTTTCATTGGATCCTGGAGCAGTTTTTGGGCTGAGTCCGAAGAATATTTGGTCCAAGTTTGCAGAGCCGAATGATCTATACAGAATCAAACTGAACACAAATCTGACTGTGATAGGTGAGGGCGCCAAATTTTACCTTCTCGATGGTGGAATTGGTAACAGTGTAAGTGAGTATTATGCAAAGTGGTTTGAAGCAAAACCAACTGGGGATCTTGAAAGACTTAAAAGGAATAAGGAAATTGAGAATTTTGAATGCATTTTCCACACACATTTGCATTTCGATCATTCAGGGCATTCCTTCAGTGACCTATCGGGAACAAGATCAATAGCCTCAATGGAGGAAATAAAAAACCTAAGAAATCCGAACGAATTAGCAAGATCAAGTTACTTCAGGCTTGAAAGTGTTAGCATGGAAAGATTAGAGCCGATCTTTAATGACACAAAATTTGGAAATTTTAACATGTCAATAACTGGGGGTCATACAACAGGTCACACCATCATTATTTACAAGAATGATAAGATAAAGTTGATTTACGGTGGAGATCTTTTTCCATCAACTTTTCATCTCAAGCCTTCCAGAATAACCGGTATTGACCAGGAACCATTAAAATCACTGGAAACAAAGAAGGTGCTGCTCAAGAAAGCAATTAAAGAGTCGTACGGTTTGATATTGAGCCACGACACAGTAGAGACAATAATAATCCCAAAGGGTGAAGTGGATGACCCAAAGTATGATAGATGGGAAATGCCATGAATTATAAAAATGGAATTTAAAATGAGAGAAATCCATGTCTTCTATGTTGATCTATTTCAGGATGATCCTCAGAAATCAACCATGAAAAAACTTAGACGTTTCGGAATGGCGTCCAGAGTAGAAATGAAAAGCATGGGAAAGCACCTGGTGATCAGGGCTGATTCCAATCAAATACTCCTCAACTCAGATAAAGTCCTGGTCGAAAGAAAAGGGATATGCCTGATTGAAGGATCCTGGAAATCCGGGATGCTATTGGAAGGAATCAGAACCAATTTTTCTAGGAGGCTGCCAAAATTACTTGCGGGTAATCCTGTGAATTTTGGAAAATGGGAGAAACTTTCCTCGGTTGAGGCAGTATGTGCTACACTACACATCACCGGGCACATTGAGCAGGCTGAAAAAATACTATCCAAGTTCTCTTGGGGGCACACATTTCTTGAAACAAATTTGGAACTGTTAAAGGCCTACGAAAGCTGCAAAAACTATGGAGAATTTGAAGAGATTTACCGTGAATTTGGCATCAGTTGACAATCAATTTCCATTTTCCATCACTCATTTTCCAGTCACCATTTGTATACTCCTCTATGATTTTCTTCAGAACAGCCCTATACTCGCCTGGAATTTCCTGAAACGGTTCATTCTCATTCTCTAGTAAGTGAACTCCTTCGATCTGCGTTCCCGATTCATACTTTCCACTCTTAAGACCATTCATCAGAAAACTTAACTCATCTGGATCTAGTTTCATTCTTTCATTTTTTACCTGTTCATACAAACTGTCTCTCCCGGGATAATTTATCTCTCCCGGATCACCTTTGGAATATTCTATAAATAACCTTACACCAAGACACTTGCTGCATTTACCGCATGGTATCACATCCCCAACCCCGTAATAACAGGAATGACAGGATCTTTGAAGTTTGAAAAGTTCAGGGTATCTGTTCACTAGGATATTCTCAACTACAGAACCATAGATATTGTATAATGCTGACCAGAGGGCAATCCCAAACCCCTTATCAGCCAGAAATCTGGAAAATCTTTTTTGAAAATCCGGGCTCTGATCATAAACACCATAGTAATGTCTCATTCCTTGATATGTTGGTTCTTCAAGTGGATCATCCAATTCGTTTCCCATTACGAAACTTTGAATTCCAAGGGAACGGATTGAAGGAAGCATTGCAATTAAATAGACCGGAAATAGGAAAAGTTGAACAGGGTAGTCGTCAGCCCATCTAAATGCAATTTCAGGATCCAGTACCTTCATTTTCCTATTCATCCAACCATAAAATCTATCCACGTTAGACCACACCTTTGCAGTTCTAAACACACCTTTCATTTTTTCATGGGAGTGTTTTGCTGCTTTCCAATGGCCGCCAGACTCATTAAAATAGTAGGCTATTGATCCACTATCAATCTCCCTAAGCAATCCGAAAGTGAGGAGACTTTCCTTGCCACCAGAAGAAAGTATGGCTGGAAATGCTCTTGCACCTGTTTCATAATGATTAACATAAGATTCCAGTGGCACCAGTTGTGTATCTCCATTTGAATTCATTTCATTTATCTCATCGTTTTGGGGAAGATATTCTTCCTTGAAAAATGGATATCTAATCCTGCATAATCTGTTTATAAAAACCTCCCGGTTGTTAATTTGAATCATTTCCTTTATGAATTCCAGATCTGTTTCAGAAGTTGGAAAGTTCAGTTCTATCTTTCCTGTAAACAATGCGTAGTTGATCACAGCCGAAATTCCCATCAGACCAGACAAATTTCGATTAAGATCAACATCATGATCGTAGTGGTACATTAGCCTGAAGTCATCATTATCAACTTTTATTGATATAACCACTCTTCTCTTTTCTATTTTTTCAATGGAAATTCTAATTTCATCAAAACATTTTATTCTTTCTAGGAAGGACAGATTTACACCTTTGACTCTATGACATCCCCAACTTTTTTCAGATCTGACAGCGGATCAAAAGCATAAACACCATATTTTTTCTCTATGTCATTGATTGCCCTATCCATCTCATCCTTTTCCATATTTTCCCTGTTGATTGATATTGCTATAACCTTCTTGTCGGATAATTCCTCGAGAATCCTGATGAACTTATCAATAGGGGGAATTCTTATTCCGTCAAAACCATCATAATCAAGCCTCTTTGGTGCATGTTGAAGAACTATGGCATCAGGTTTTCCTGCAGCAATTAGTTCAAAACTACCTGGATATGCTGGGTGAATGACAGAACCCTGCCCCTCCAGAAACATAAAATCCGGTCTCTCTTTTTCCCAAGCCTCAACAATTGTGCTCTCTATTCCCCCTGGCATAAAGTCATTAATCATAGAATCAATAACAACTGTATACGGAAAACCCTGCATCCATGCGGTCTGCCCAGTTCCGATCATCACTGAGAGTTTACCTCTTCTTTTCATCTCCTCGTTGAGATACACTGCCGTGGTTCGCTTTCCTATGGCACTATCCGTGCCCAGTACCGCTATTTTTTTTGATTTGACCTGAAATATCCTCCCTGTAAAAAAATCTCTCCTGAGCATGAACATTTTCCTTACGTCTGTTATTTTTGTTCCATTCTTCAGGGCAAGCTGAGAAAATTCTGGATCATCAGAAACGAATTCATGCAATCCGCTTACAATGTTTATGCCTCCTTCTATTGCTTCAGTAATGTAGTGCCTGAAATTTTCCGGTAAAAAACCCCCATCAGTTGCAACACCCACTATCAACGTATCCAGATCATCATTCAGTTCAATTGCTTCCTTCAAGTTACTGACTATTCTGATATTTGTGTCAGCTTTGGGTACTATATCTTCAATTTTAAGTCCTGCCTTGGTACTATCAATTACTGTCTTGATCTGGAATCTTCTTGAAAATCTGCACAATCCATTAGCCGTTTTACCGTAAGTTGTACCGAGAAAACCCTCTGAGAGAATTACTGCAGACACCATTAATGTCCACGACCGGTAAGAACAACAACAACTTCCGTTCCATTATTTTTACCTGACAGGTTCTTGAATGCCGCCGCCATTGAAGAAGCTGATGCTGGAAGAACTTCTATTGATTGTTGATTTTCAATTATTCTGGAAAATTTTTTCATATCCATGTCATTAACCCCTATTGCCACTCCACGGCTATCATAAATTGCATTTAGGGCTTTTTGTCCATCCATTGCTTTAAAGGAAACCAGAGGTTCATTCACTTCTGTTTCAATTATTCTTGAAGGTTCAAGTTCCTGCAATTTCCTGAATCCATGTTTCCAAGAATACAGTATTGGGTTTCCAAGCGAAGTGCTTGATGCGATCAATTTAGGAGTGCTGTTTATTAAGCCTTCTCTATACATTTTCCTAAAGCCGCTGTAAATTCCGGCAAGTGTGGTACCGTTTCCCACAGGTACAGCAAGATACATCGGTGCGTGTCCAAGACTCTGCACTATCTCTTTAGCTATCGATTCATAACCAAGCAGGTCGACAGTAGAGTTTATTGAACCAGGACTGCAGTCATACCAGTTTTCATCTTTGGACTTGTCCTTCATGTACTCAACAAGATCCTCGTATTTCATGCTTTTCTGGATTAGAGTTGCACCATTTTCATATATCTCTTCATTCCTTATTCCCGCATAAAAAGAAGGTGTTGCCACAACAGATTTCAATCCATACGCGGATGCAAAATAAGAGACTGAAGCTCCGTAATTACCACAGGTAGCTACGGAAATAGTATCATAACCCAAATCTATCGCTCTCTTGACATGCAAGTAGGAAATCCTATCCTTTTGGGTTCCTGTGAGACTGGCCCCCTCAAATTTCAAAAAAACTCTATTCATCCTCAGAACCCTTTCGAGATTCCGAGCCCTGAAGAACGGTGTCAATCCTGGTGGTTTTTCCTCTTCAGAAATCTGTTCCATTATTTTCTGCACCAACTTAGGTTAATTTGTAATCCGGCAATAGTATAAAAATATTATTACCATGTCTTTATACTTTTTAAGCTACTGCAAATCCTCGAAATTCAAGGTTGATTAGATATACGTTAACAATTATAATTATTATAATATTTATGTATCTCTTATTAACTTGATTGCCTGCAATTTCATTTATAACAACGTTAGGAGTTTGAGGGAAGCAGTGAAACTCCTATGCCTTGTCGTGGAGATACATGGTTCTCCTCCAATCTAATATTAAAATCGAGTGAATGAATCTGATAAGTAATCTTCAGGATCATTAAACTAAAACTCCCCTGCGTTCTTTCCCATCTTGAGCAGTTTATCAGATGCAAGGCCGAGGATCTGGGTAAGTCCATAGCATGGGTTTACCAAAAATATGTGTCAAAGGCGTGTTCTGGATGTGGATACAGGAATAGGATCAAAAGAAGTGGGTCAACATTTCGTTGCACAAATTGTGGTCTCCGACTTAATGCCGTTCTCAATGCTTTAAGAAACATTGGGATACTCAGTAAATCTGAATACTTCAGGCTGCTGTCAACCAACCATTGCGGTTTGATGAAACTATGCATACGGGCAGGGCAGGGACCAGCAACAAGCTCCAATCATTTGGGAGGGAGTAGTTGACGCTCTCAAATTATGATAACCTCAAGACCCAATCGATCCGCAATCTCCTTTACCTCTCCCATCCCTTTGGATTTTACACCTTTTTTATCAACCACAAATCCTTTGCATTCCGGAGTTTTTCTTATGGACATCTCAATTTCTTCCTTGCCAATTTCATCCATTCGAAATTTAGATATTATGTGACCTATATTAATTTCATTTTTAATTGCATAAGATGAAATTTTAGGTGCATAGTGCCCACCTCCCACACCAACAAAATTGCCAAAATTCTGAGGAACGGCTTCAGTAACCCCCACAAATAGAGTTTCAAGTGCAACTGGATCTTTCCAGTTTTCCTCTTCGGTGCCGATTTCTGCAAAGATAATTGGGTTGTTTGACTGGGGACCATGATGGGTAGCTTCAAAAGTGATTTGATAGCGATCTCCATGGTAAGTTTCATTCATTTTCCTTAATACAGAACTCTGTATCTCAGGGCATGATATCGCAATATCCCGCTGCACACCACCTACATCATTACTTGAAAAATTTCCCACAGGATGAACCGTTATGGAATTCACCTTAGCCTTTGAGGAGTGTCTGCTCAGAAATATGATCAGGGTCTCAGGACTGAACCCAAAAATCTTCTCTGGAAATTCCAGAAGTGGAAGCCTGCTTTCCACAATATGGTATCGTTCTCTCAATTCCGGATCTCTTGCAGAAAAATAATTCTGGATGCTCTTGCTGGCATCGTCTGAAGTTGTTGAAATAAATTCTGCGTTGTATTTCACTTATATCTCTCCACAAGATCATGATACAGGTGTTCAGCCCTTTTCCTTAAGTTGTCCATATTTTTATTATACAATTGAATTTTTTCATTTTCCGTATCCATTTTCCCTATCCTCTTGAATTCATTTGAAATAATCTCCGCTGTGTATAACAGGACACTCTGTAAACTTTCAGGATCCGGATAAGGAGTTTTCATATGTTCCGATATTTTCATATCTTCGTACTCTTTCAGTTGATCCATTTTCTTTTCTCCTTCCAGTGATTCCTTTAAAACTTCTAATGTTTCAATAAAGAAATCAAGTATCATTGTGATGTTAGTGTGAGTTGTCTTTTCCCGCATTTCATAGAGCTTGTCTGTAATATCTTCATTACCCACAATGATTGAGGCTATTTCCTGTTGATTCTCTGTCATTCCAATCGGATAATTATGCAAAACGTTTTAAAAACTTTTAAGATTCCACCGGCATGGATTATGATATATCCCTTATGGAAGAAAGAATAAGGGAAAAATGGAAGAAAAATAAAATCTCCAAACCTGTCAATGCGCATTCAAACGGAATTATTTTCAGCATAGACACTCCTCCTCCAACTGTATCCGGCGAAATACATATTGGACATGCTTTCTCGTATCCTCACCAGGATATGATTGCCCGTTTTAAAAGAATGAAGGGATACAAAGTTATCTATCCCTTTGGTTATGATAACAATGGCCTGGCAACAGAAAGATATGTGGAAAAAATAAGAAAAGTCAGCCTTACCAATATGGACAGGAAAGAAGCAATTAAAACTTGCGAAGAAACAAGCAAGATTGCTATGGGAGAAATGAGAAATGCCATGGAGAAACTTGCTATTTCCGCCGATTTTGATATAGCATATGTGACATATTCCAGGGAAGTTTGGAAAATATCTCAGGCCTTTTTCTTGGATTTGTTGAGAAATAATATAGCATACAGGAGCGAAGGCATGACAATAGCATGCCCAACTTGCAGGACTGCAATTTCACAGATTGAAATGGAAGACAGGGAGTTGGAAACAGATTTTGTAACTCTAAGGTTTAATGGTGAAGACGGTTCGACCATAGATATTGCAACAACTAGACCAGAAATGTTAGCAGCATGTGTAGCGATTGCCATAAACCCAAAGGATCCAAGGGCAATGTATCTTTCTAAAAGAAAATTCATAGTGCCAATTTACGGTCAGGCAATTGGGGTCATTCAGGATGAACGTGTGCTAATGGATAAGGGAACTGGAACAGAAATGGTATGTACATTCGGGGACCAGACAGATTATGAAATCTGGAAAGAGCATAATCTGCCTCTAACTAAATTGCTAGACAGCAGGGGATTTATCAGGGACAACTCTCACCTAGAAGGATTAAAACCAGAAGAGGGAAGGAAGAAAATTAAGGGAATTCTCAAAGAAAAAGGATTTGTGATTGAAACAAAGAGGATAAAACACTCAGTAAACACTCACGAGAGGTGTGGGACGCCCATCGAAATAGGGGTCAGCAAACAATGGTATCTCAGATATATGGATAAGAAAGAGGAACTGCTTGAGATTGGCAGAGAAATAAAATGGACACCAGATTATATGAGGGTAAGATATGAGAACTGGGTTAAGGGATTAAAATGGGACTGGTGCATTTCAAGACAGAGAATTATGGGAATACCCATTCCAGTATGGTACTGTCATGAATGTGGTACAATCAACACACCAGATGCAGACAAAATTCCGGTTGATCCAAGATTTGAATCACTTTTAAAGTGTAAAAAATGTGGTTCTAAAGATTTGGAAAGCGAAACAGATGTTCTGGATACATGGTTCACTTCCTCCATTTCCCCATCAATTATCTCGAATGCGTATGGTATGGATGAAAATTTTATTCCAATGAATGTCAGATTTCAGGGTCACGACATAATATCAACATGGGCATTCACAACAATTTACAGAAGCATGATCCACTTCCAAAAAATACCATGGGATAGAATTGTAATAAGCGGAAACGTTTTTGACTCACGCGGACAGAAAATGAGCAAAAGCAAGGGAAATGCAGTAGATCCCATGGAAATGGTAAAAAAGTACGGAGCGGACGGAGTAAGATTATGGGACACTTCTGTAACAACCTGGGATGATATCTCATTAAAGGAACAGGAACTGGTCAGGGGAAGGAGAACAATCATTAAACTATATAATGCGGTATCTCTGGTCTCCGGAATAGAAAAATCTCAGGAAAAAAAGGTAACTTTGCCATTTAACAAATGGATTCTTGAATCATCCAACAGAACAATAAAAAAAGCATCAGATGCATATGAGAATTTTGACATAGCCAAGGCCAGAATAGAAATAGACCAGTTATTCTGGGGTGACTTCTGTGACAACTATCTTGAAATGATTAAACCCTACTTATCATCGGGAAATGCACAGGAAAGAGAGGAAATTTCATGGGTCTCAAGAAGAGTTATCACGGATA
>JAJZXP010000080.1 GCA_021806345.1 Thermoplasmata archaeon
AATTAAATATTGCACAGAACAATTGCCTAATCCCTGCAGGGGTTGTCGAGATTGGTCAAAGGCGCCAGATTGAGGGTCTGGTTCCGTAGGGATACGTGGGTTCAAATCCCATCCCCTGCATACCCTTAAAAGTTCAATACAAAGTTTTTCTCAATGAGGTATTTTGAGGTTTTTTTATATAATCAGATCCCAACTTCGCAATTTTTGTGTAGCGATGAGAACTAAAGTTGGCATGGTTATTTTATGAATTGCTCTAAGAAAGTCTGTGGCAATTTGTTTTTCACAGCCCTTTTGATGACTTCTTCTATCAGAATTTTTTCTTCCCCTAATGCATCTAATATATCTCCATTTAGATGATAAGAAGGGAAAGGTCCCTTAGTTTTAAGAATTATTTTCCCCCTAATCATTAGGGCGAAGAGGTAATCTAACTCGTCCTGAGTTGGAAATACCATAAATTCATGAAAAAACTCTGACATTCGTTTAATCAAGTCTTTCTCTCCTAGGTTCTTATCTGTTTTTTTGAATAATTTCCCAACGCTCAGAATGGAAATTATATTAACTACTGGGTCAACATATTTGTGTCTGGATGGCATTATTCTGCCAAGTTCTAATTCTTGATCATCGACATTTTTCAAGTAGTTTAACAGATTAGAATCACCATGAACACATAAGCACAGCTTACAATCAGCCTTATCCATATTTCTGCAAGTCTTTACTTGTGGCCTGTGAGAATAAGGTATGATGATCACATCGCCGTCAGCATTCTTTTTGTCATAGGCCCAGACTATCACACCGGTCTTGTTATCCCATTCCTTT
Organism: Thermoplasmata archaeon; assembly: GCA_021806345.1. The sequence goes on from JAJZXP010000080.1 coordinate 817, forward strand.
GAAGTTGCTGTTATATAATCAACCAGTTTTCCACTGAGTCGGCCAGGGATAAAAATCACATACTCTAAGTTAGTACGGTCTATTTTCAAACCATCTTTTCCGGTTTCTGCAATCTGGCTGAGGATTACTTCTTCTTCTCCATTATCCATCAAAAGTTCTGTCTTTCTTATTTTGTCAACAATTTCCTTGACAAGGATCGCACTGTCGTTGAAAGAAGACTTTATTTCTACAAATATCGGTGAAAGGAATCCGTCTCTCAAACGGGAAACACTCCCTAATGTCAGATCCCAAGAACCATTTTTTAAATCAACCGGTGAAGTGTAAATGTCGGAGGTCAAATATTTGTATCCATGATTGGCATTTGAGTCTGTAAAGACCCTGAAAAGGATATACCTCAATTTTGAATGCTGAATCGCATTATTTATGCCATCTATTCGGCCATCGATGCTTTTCATATATGCCTTTATTGTGCCCCCTGCTCCAACTGGAAATATCTGTCAATGCCATAATACAAGTGCAGCAAGTCTTGGAGCATGGGTTGGAATGTTGGGCTCACGAGAATTTTACTTGGTCTAATATCTACAGAAAATGAAGAAGAAAATCGGTTCTCTGAACTTTGGTTAGGATTTTCATAAAGAAGGTTAAATGAGCAAGAATCCCCCTCAACATGCTTTCCATATACTCCAGCTGACTCCTCCAAATGGCTAATGAAACTATCAATAGTATCGTCTTCTTTGATAGAATCTTCCTTTTTAGTGTCCGGTAAAGACACTTTGATTTCTTTTCTCAACTTAATGATCAAATTACTGTGACCCAACAACATAAGATTACGGATTTCTATTCTGTCTATTTTTGCCCTCTTGATCATTTCCCTGATTGTTTGGTGTTCATTCACCATTTTCAGAATTAAAGTGTTGACAACTTCCATGTCTTCAGGTACAATGGGCATAGTTATTATGCCCCTACCATCAATCTTAATCCTGATACTACTGCTAGGCTTCCTTAGAGTCGCGTTGTATGGCCTTAAGCCATCAGTCCAATCATTTTCTAATTTCTCTAATATCATTCGGTCATTTTCAATAACATTATCATCTTTGAAGTAGGACTGAAGTTTTGTTGCGCCGCTCCTGTATTCTCGAAGTAGGTATCCTTCGTAATTTTTCTTGTTCATTAAAAATTGATACAGTGAATCGGCCCTTGCAGGGACTGTATTTAGGCCTAAATTTTTTAGCAACTGTTGTGCTTTAATTATATCTCTCCAAGATGACTTATTTATAACTCCAAATGCAAGAGCATACTCTTTACCATCTAACAATTTTAATAGGAAATCGATCCCAAAAAGCATCCTGTCTTTTGAAGATACTTTTTCTTCATCGGTAAGTAGAATTTTGTAAGTGCCGTTACCAACCGTTTCGTTTGGCAGTTTTCCAACGGTGTCGATAATGTCCTTGGAAAAAACAGGCCACACGAAATATAAGTTAAAACCGCTTCCTCTTTCTTGTGATAGCTTTCCAAAACTTTCGTAATCAATCAATTCATCACAACCTATAAACAAGGGTCAATGGAACGAGTGTAAAAGCCTATAAAGACAAATCCTTTGAACTTAGGGCAAGGTAACAATTGCTTCATTTTATTCTTTTACAGCAATGTAAATAAAAATCTTCTGGTTGTTCTCATAAATGAGTTAACTCAAAGATGGGACAGCCTCGAAGTCATTGCAATAGGAGGAGTACCAATTTAAAGAGATGAAATTTATTTATTCATAAGAACATGCTTCCCAAAGCGGAGGGGGATAAATCACAGACAAGGACTTTGGAAGGCTTCTAAATGGAAATATACCTTTTGATTTTCCCAGATTGGAAGAGGAGGAACTTCTCTGGGAAATCAGAAAAGCAAACCCTCTTTTCCCAATCCCAAGGAGATGGGGCACCAATCTTACATTTAACCTGTCATTAACGGCCATCATAATATCAATTGCTGGAACTATACTTTCACTCATCGCCCTTTTCTTTACTGCATTTGGAGTAAAATTGATTGGTTCAAACCCCTTGTTTAGCTTCGGGGTATTTACCGCAGTTTTCTTAATAGAAGTTCTCGGAATGGGATGGGTTTTTAAAAAATATGATGTGTTGGATCCAGGCGGGGAATATTACAACCTGGAAACGTACTATTGCGAAGACTGTGGCCCTCCGTTCGACAAACCCTTTTTTTCGGTTGCTTCAGCCATACTCGGAAGTTTAAAAGGAACGAGGGTTGTTCGATACAATTTCCCCGCTACTTATATCACGCGTAGCCATCTCAAATTCAATTCTGAACCAAGTGGGGTCAGCAAAAAAGTGGCCCTGAATTCTAAATTGTCACTGAAGAATAAATTTGAGAGATGGTATTGGTATAGGCGGTTCACTAAGAATGCAGTCTTTAAGGAAAATTCAATCAGATTGGTTGAAATTAGACAAAGAAGACACGGGAATCTGGCAATTTTAATTCAAGTATATTCAATAAGTGATTATTTTTTTCGAAAATTCCCGCTTATTGTAGATAACCTTCCATTCTTGCCCGTTGAGCATGGCAAGATTTACCTTGCTAAGTTGGTTTTTTTCACGGAGCGTCTGAACTTAGACTGCATTTTATTCAAAAATGGTGAACTATGGCCACCTCGCGAGTTGATGTTTGGGTGGTTTAGCATTGCAGTTCCTCAATACAAGAAGTTTCCTTAGGGTTTGGAAAGTTGATTGACCTTCTAATTCATATACCCCTTTGATACTGGAGATCTGCGGGCGTATTCAATCTCCCGGGTTACCTCTCCCGCATTGTAGCCGGGGCCTGCTTTCCCCCCGGCGACCTCCCGCTTATGCTTTAGTTTATTTACGTTCCCGGATCCGACATACATGAAATTCTTTCACAAAAACAGGCCTGATGGTACAGGATATCCTGTTCCACCTATCTCGCAAAAGCCGAGAAATTAAGTAAAAAGTGACGCTTACGGCAGTTTCCTCTAGGACCCTCGATACAGCCTTTCTAATCAGGATTTACCAGAGTCGGTCAAGTTAGTCATTAAGACCCTTGCAGATGGTTATAACCAGGTTGAGCACGCAAGTGTGCAGGAATATTGTGTATTTGATCAGACGCTTGAAACAATGGCCATGATGGATTCAAAACACGAGACTGTGAAGGAGTTTGAAACTGCCTTTACCCAGGCTATTGATACAATGAGCAGCATAGAAGACGTCTCAAGCCATATTACTCGGGAAAACTACGGTAAGGGCCTCCACGTGCACAAAATGACCAAAAAAATAGGGGATGTGGAGCAAAAGGTCGCAAAAGTGTGGGATCTCATGTCCAAATCAGGGGGAAAAATAGAGCAACATTATCCTCCCCTCTATGCCAAATGGCAGGATACCATGCAGCTTCAAGCCTGGGCAAACAAGGAAATTTCGACCGTAAAACGCAATTCCGGGATCTCATTTGGGGAGATGCGACCGCCTCCCTTGGGGCCCTTTCTTTTCCCTGATGAGCTCCCCTATTCTTGGTCTATCCCATCTATCCTGCTCTATTCCTTCCCATCTAACTTATTGATGCCCTTATTCGGCGGTATGAGGCGATTTAAGTGGCACTTCCCTAAAATATGCCTCCCTCAAATGAGGTCGTTTCGCTAAAAATTGAGTGGAAATTGAGGCCTGATTATTCCGTCTGCTTGCATTTTTTTCTCGAGGTCATGGTACCATGACCGTTCTTTCATTTTTGTCCATGCCTCCCGACTCTCGCAGCGGGTTCGTATGGGTCGTTCCTCTCGCCGATTATAACATGCTTGTATGCCCTGGGGTCACATTTTCTTAAATGCTGTGGTCGCTTGGATGTGGTGAGGGCTTTCCCGCATTTCAGGCATTTCCATTCTGTTTTATTAAGCCTCGCATAGTAATTCTTCATAGGCCTCAGTACTGCACAGAAGCCTGATATGGTAAAGTTGAGGCGGACAAAAATGCATGCCTGTGTGTATGATCCGGCTTCATGAACAGGTGATTCTGTAAGAACTTCATGTTTAAATTGAAAAGCTATTGCTTTCCCAGTTTACTGGCATAAATATTCAGAGCCAACCAGGGTCTTCCCAATAAGATCCGCATTGGCGGAACCTAAAAACGTAATAAAAAATGGTTTGGGGCTTCAGGACACATACGGTATTGTCCGGCCAAACCCAAGGAAAATTGAGATCACAGCCACTGCTATGATGAAGCCCATCATTCCAAGGGCGTAATAATCAAGCCGTGTTATGGGAATTTCATCCACGTAGCTTCT